>JBCBYE010000810.1:0-1846 GCA_039816075.1 Pseudomonadota bacterium
CCCTCCCCCTGCAGGGGGAGGGACAGGGAGGGGGGGCGGTCTCACGCGCGCGAAGCGCTCCGATACCCTCCCCCGGCCCCGGCTCACCCCGGCCCGCCCGCGGACCGCGCCTGCGCGAAGGCGCCCAGCAGCTCCTCGGCCAGGGCCTCGCGCTCTTCGGGGCTCAGGAACGCGCCCAGCTCGATCTCGCGCCCCGCGCCGGCCAGCGTCAGATAACTGTCGGGCCGGCCCCGGCCCTCCGGATGCACCGTCACCGTCACCCAATAGGGGTTGGCGGACCATCGCCGCACGCGCCCGCCAGGCTCGCGCCGCTCGACCTCCACCAGGTCCGCCCACAGGCGCAGCCGCTCCTGCAGGCGCCCGTCGCGGTTCGACCGCGCGATCGCCCAGGCCAGGGCCGCCAGCGTCGCCGCCAGGAAGGGCGCCAGGCCCAGCGCCACCGCGCCCAGCCCCACCGCGGCCAGCGGCAGCGTCAGCATCGCCCCGGTGAAGGCCATCACCGCCACGAATCCGCCGCCGCTCAGCGACCGGTTCGGCCACAGCGTCGCCTCGTAGATCGGGGGGTCGGAACGCGTCGCGGCCGGGGCCTCGGCCCCGGCCGCCTCATTCTCGCTCATCTCGCGTCGTGCCTGCCGGTCGGTCCTCAGTGCGAGGTCTGCTTGTCCCACATGTCGGGCGTGGGCAGCTGCTCGAACGTATGGGCCGGCGGCGGGTTGGGCAGCGTCCACTCCAGGGTGTCCGCGTGCTCGCCCCAATAGGCCTCCTCCTCCACCTTCTCGCCCTTCGTGAGGGTGTCGTAGACGATGTAGAAGAACAGCAGGAACGACGCGCCCGAGATGAAGGCGCCGTAGGTGCTGATCTCGTTCCAGAGCGAGTAAGCCTCGGGGTAGTCGATGTAGCGGCGCGGCATGCCCTGGCGGCCCAGGAAGTGCTGCGGGAAGAAGGTGATGTTGGAGCCGACGAACATCATCCAGAAGTGGATCTGGCCCAGCTTCTCGTTGTACTGCCGGCCGGTCATCTTGCCGATCCAGTAGTAGATGCCGGCGAAGATGCAGAACACCGCCCCCAGGCTCATCACGTAGTGGAAGTGCGCCACCACATAGTAGGTGTCGTGATAGGCCCGGTCCACGCCCGCCTGGGACAGCACGATGCCCGTGACGCCGCCGACGGTGAAGAGGAATAGGAAGCCCATCGCCCACAGCATCGGCGTCTTGAAGTCGATGGACCCGCCCCACATCGTGGCGATCCAGCTGAAGATCTTGATGCCCGTGGGCACCGCGATCACCATCGTGGCCAGCATGAAGTACTGCTGCTGCGTGTGGCTCATGCCGACCGTGTACATGTGGTGCGCCCACACGACGAAGCCCAGCACGCCGATGCCCACCATGGCCCAGACCATGCCCAGATAGCCGAACACCGGCTTCCTGGAGAAGGTGGAGATCACGTGGCTGATGATGCCGAAGCCCGGCACGATGATCATGTAGACCTCGGGATGCCCGAAGAACCACAGCAGGTGCTGGTAGAGCACCGGATCGCCGCCGCCAGCCGGATCGAAGAAGGTCGTGCCGAAGTTGCGGTCGGTCAGCAGCATCGTGATGGCGCCCGCCAGAACCGGCAGCGACAGCAGGATCAGGAAGGCGGTGACGAAGATCGACCAGGCGAACAGCGGCACCTTGAACAGGGTCATCCCCGGCGCGCGCATGTTCAGGAAGGTCGTGATCATGTTGATCGCGCCCAGAATGGACGACGCGCCCGACACGTGCACCGCGAAGATCGCCAGATCCATCGAATAGCCGGCCTCGCGCGTCGACAGCGGCGCGTAAAGCACCCATCCCACGCCCGACCC
>JBCBYE010000008.1:0-19635 GCA_039816075.1 Pseudomonadota bacterium
CCCCCGCCCTCGCCACGCGCCGCAGACGCCCGACCGACAAAGCGCGCGGCACGGGGCAGATCGACCGCATCCGCGTCCCGCCACGCATCGGCCGCCAGGGCGGCGAGGGCGACTCGCGCCTCCTCCTGCACCGCCGCCGCCTCCTGCGCGAGGGTGAGCGCCAGGGCGTCACGATCGCGCGCCGCCCTGCGCGCCGGCGCCGCCGCGGCGTCGCGCATCAGCGCCCGGGCCGTCCCCAGCGGTCCCTCCGCGCGCGCAGCCCAAGCCTTCGCCGGCGCCCGCGCGGCCACATGGGCGGCCAACCGACGCCGTGCGGCACCGCGCTCGGCCTCCGCCAAGCGCGCCTCCAGGAACGCCTTGCGCCGCTCCGCCTGCCGCTGACCCTCGCGCAGCTCGGCCAGACCCGCCTCGATCAGCGCCGTCGCCGCGTCGCGGGGCAGGACTTGTCCGGCCCGGGTCAAAGCCGCGGCGTCTTGCAGGGCGCGCGCGGCCTCTCCGGCATGGGCCGCCGCGCAGAGTCCCATCGCGACCCCGAATACCGCGCCGGCCGTCCTCATCCGGCGTTTGCGGGCGACAGCAGGGACCGGCCCGTCATCTCCGCCGGTTGGGGCAGCGCCATCAGCTCCAGAAGCGTCGGGGCCAGATCGCCCAGCACGCCGCCGCCCCTCAGGCGTGCGCCCTCAGGTCCGCCGATCAGAATGCAGGGCACGGGGTTGAGCGTGTGGGCCGTGTGGGGACCGCCGGTCTCCGAATCCACCATGGTTTCGCAGTTGCCGTGATCCGCCGTGACGATCATGGCGCCGCCCGCCGCCTCCACCGCCGCAAGGACGCGACCAAGCCCCTGGTCCACCGCCTCGCAAGCCGCCACGGCGGCCGAGAGATCGCCGGTATGTCCCACCATGTCCGGATTGGCGTAGTTGCAGACGATCAGGTCATGGGCGCCGGAGCGGATGGCCTCCACCAGCCGATGCGTGACCTCAGGCTCCGCCATCTCCGGCTGCGCGTCGTAGGTGCGCACGCGGGGGGAAGGGGCCATATGGCGACGTTCGCCCTCGACCGGCGTTTCCTCGCCGCCGTTGAGAAAGAAGGTGACGTGCGGATACTTCTCCGTCTCCGCCAGACGATACTGCGCCCGCCCGTGCCGCGCCAGCCAGGACCCCAGCGTGTTCACGATCTCCTGCGGGGGGAACATGGCGGGCATCAGGCGGGCCAGCGCCTCCGAATACTCGACTAGCCCGGCGACCGCGCTCAGCTCCGGACGCGGCCCGGGATCGAAGGCGTCGAAAGCGGGGTCGATCAGCGCGTGCAAGATTTCGCGGGCCCGGTCGGCGCGGAAGTTGAGGAACAGCAGAGCGTCGCCCGCGGCCATGCCCCCATAGCCGCCCAGCGTCCGGGGCGTGACGAACTCGTCGGTCTCCCCCGCCGCATAGGCGGCGGCCAGCGCCTGCCGCGCATCCCCATGCGCCTCGCCGTCGCCGCGCAGCAGCAGCGCGGCTGCCTGCGCGACCCGGTCCCAACGGTTGTCTCGGTCCATGGCGTAGAAGCGCCCGCACAACGTGGCGAGCGCCGCGCCGTCGGGCAGCGCCGCCTGCAAAGCCTCCAGCTGCGGACCGGCGGAGGCCGGGGGCACGTCGCGCCCGTCGAGGAAGGCATGGACCTTCACCTGCAGCCCCACCGCCGTCAGGGCCCGCGCCGCCTCGGCGATGTGGCGCTGGTGCGAATGAACTCCGCCGGGGGAGGCGAGACCCGCCAGGTGCACCGCCCCGCCTGCCGCCTTGGCACGGGCCGCAAGGTCGCGCAGCACCGGGTTGGCGGCGAAGGACCCGTCCTCCACCGCCCGGTCGATGCGAGGCAGATCCATCCAGACGATGCGCCCGGCGCCGATATTGGTATGGCCGACCTCGGAATTGCCCATCTGCCCGTCCGGCAGGCCGACGGCCTGGCCATGCGCCGTCAGCCGCGTCGCGGGACGGCTCGACATCAGCGCGTCGAAGACGGGCGTGCGCGCCTGCGCGACGGCGTTGCCGTCGATCTCCTCCCGCAGGCCCCAACCGTCGAGTATGATCAGGACGACAGGCTTGG
This sequence comes from Pseudomonadota bacterium, assembly GCA_039816075.1. Taxonomy (GTDB): domain Bacteria; phylum Pseudomonadota; class Alphaproteobacteria; order Rhodobacterales; family Rhodobacteraceae; genus Albimonas. Next base: position 2,083 of record JBCBYE010000008.1, read on the forward strand.
AACCGGTGTGGGACATGGGGCCTCCAATGGCGATCGCCCGAGCGTTCTAGGCGGCGCGCGGCAGGCGCGGCAAGGCGCGCGCGGTCATCAGACCCGGTGATAGGGCGCGCCGGCCAGGATCGACGCCGCGCGATAGAGCTGCTCCGCCGCCATGGCGCGGGCAAGCATGTGCGGCCAGACCATGGGCCCGAACGAGAGGATCAGGTCCGACCGCTCGCGCAGAGCCGCCGCGTGCCCGTCCGCCCCGCCCAGCGCGACGGCGCAGTCCCGGCGGCCGCCGTCGCGCCAGTCGGCCAGGCGCCCCGCGAAATCAGGAGAGGTGAGGGTCCGCCCTCGCTCATCCAGGGCGATCAGCGCCGCGCCGTCGGGAAGCGCGTCGAGGATCAGCGCGCTCTCGGCCTCTCGGCCCCGCCCGCGCTTGTCCTCCAGCTCCACCAGCCGGGCCGGCCCCAGCCCCAGCGGCCGCGCGGCGCGGTCGAAGCGCGTCAGCCAGTCCGCGACCAGCGTCGCCTCCGGCCCGCCGCGGGCGCGGCCGATGGCGATCAGGTGCAGACGCACGGCCGAACTCTCAGGCGGAGGCCGCCTGCTTCTGCACGGCCCCGCCGGGCAGCCACATCTTTTCGAGCTGGTAGAATTCCCGCACCTCTGGACGGAAGATGTGGACCAGCGCGTCGCCCGCATCGATCAGCACCCAGTCGGCCGCGTCCATGCCCTCGGCGCGCGCGAATACGCCGCCCTCCTGCTTGAGACGGTCCATCAGCTTTTGCGCGATGGCGGCGACCTGGCGCGTGGACCGACCGGTGGCGACGATCATGTGATCGGCGATCTCGGACTTTCCCCTCAGCGGGATCGTCACGACGTCTTCGGCCTTGTCGTCCTCGAGCGAGCGCAGGACGAGGCGCAGCAGGTTCTCCGAAGACACCGGCGCCTCGGGTCGCGGGGTTTGGAGGCCCGCGGGGGCTGGTTCGGTCAGAACGTGATCCTCCGATCGGCGCGCCGGCCCAGCATGCGCCCCGGCGCCGGACGCTTAAGGAAAGTAACGCATGCGACGCCGACGCTCAAGAAAGGCGGACGCACGTTGGCGGCAGGCGCGAAACGGGGCAGGGTGCGCCCGCCGCGACCCCGCCGCGACCCCGCCCGACGGAGACCGACGATGACCGACGCCTACGCGCCGCCCGCCTTCGCCCGCCCGTTTCATTTCCTCCGACACGGTCAGACCACCTACAACCGCGACGGCATCTTCCAGGGCCAGATCGACAGCCCCCTCAGCGACGCCGGCGTCGCCCAGGCGGAGGCTGCGGCGCAGGCGCTGCAGGGCGAGCCCATCCGCCGCATCGTCGCCAGCCCCCTGAGCCGCGCGCGCCTGACGGCGGAGGCGGCGGGTCGCGTTCTGGGTCTGCCGGTGCACACGGACGACGGGCTGAAGGAGTGTCATCTGGGCGTGCACCAGGATCAGCCGCATGCCACCTGGCCCTTAAACCTTTATTGGCGGGGCGAGGTCGTGCCGGAGGGCGGCGAAAGCTTCGGCGACTTCCGCGCCCGCGTCCTCTCCGCCATGGCGCGTCTGACGGCCGAAGAGGACGGCGTGCTGATCGTCGCCCATGGCGGGCTTTGGCAGAGCCTTTTGTCCGCGTTCCGCGTCCGCTCGACGCTTTCGGCCATGCCCAACGCCCTGCCGCTGCACCTGACGCCCGGCGAGGTCTGGCAGGTCCGGCTGATCGGCGAGGCGCGGGCGGCCGGCGCCCAGGTCTGACGGCTCTCCGTCCGCGCGACGCGCGCTCAGCGCAGGTCGATGCGGCCCGTCGCGTAGCCGAGCGGCCAGCTCACCCGCAGCCGCACGGGGGCCATGCCGTCGGGCAGGCGGGCGAGCCAGACCGTACGGTCGTACTCGTTCTCCTCGGCCTGAACCGGCGCGTCGCTTTCCACCAAGAACCCGCCGACGCGCTGGAACCTCAGGCGGCAGCGTCGCGCCGGCCCGGCATAGGTCCAGTCGCGGTCGCCCTCCAGCACGTCGTCGCCCTCATCCTCGATGATGATGTTGAACCGACGCTCGCCGTCGAAGACCCGGTAGCGGGAGGAGCAGTCGCCCCCTTCGCCTACCCGACGCAGCGCATCGATCAGGGGAAAGGCCGGGTCCACCGTCGGCGTCAACTCCGCCGCCGGGATCGGCGTGCGCGGGCCGTCGTCGGCTGAGGCGTCGATGGTCACCACCGGCGCCGCAGCCTCCGAGTCCCAGCGCACCACGCGACGCGACGTGCGCGCGTCGAAGCTGCCGAGCGACTCGAACCGACGCATGCCGTCGGTCCCGTAGACCACCTTCTGCTCCACCTTGAAGTCGGCGACCATCGCCGCGAGGCCCTTGGACTCGCCCTGCAGGTCCAGCACCACGGCTCCATCATCATCCGACACGCGGAACGACACCTCGGCCAGCTTCAGCGGTCCCCAATCGACCTGGTAGTCGAGCACGCGGTCCGGCTCCCCCCGCATGGCGGCGGCGGCGGCGGCCATCTGGGCGGCGGCGGGCGTCGCGGCGTCGATGACGGCGAGGCAGGCGAAGGCGGCGACGAGGCCGGCGGCACGGGCGGATCGCATCACGGGTTCAGGCCTCTCCACGGCAAAGCGAACGGCGTTCTCTTACGTAGATTCCGCACAAGGCCGGAAATTCAAGGGCGCGGCCGGGCGTCCGCCGCCCGACCGCGCCGTTTCGTGAGCGGACGTCAGCGGTTGCCGCGCACCAGCTGCTCATAGTCAGAGGCGATGCTGGTCGCCAGCGCCCCGACCTCGAAGTTCCAGTCGCCGATCTTGCCGACCGGCGTCACCTCCGCCGCGGTGCCGGTCAGCCAGCACTGCTCGAAGCCCTCCAGTTCCTGCGGCTCGATATGTCGCTCGATCACCTCGATGCCTCGCTTCTCCAGCAGGCCGACCACCGTTTGGCGGGTCAGACCGTTGAGAAAGCAGTCCGGCGTCGGCGTGTGCACCTTGCCGTCCTTGGCGAAGAAGATGTTGGCGCCCGTCGCCTCGGCCACGTAGCCGCGATGGTCCATCATCAGCGCGTCCGAGCAGCCCTTCGCCTCCGCCGCATGCTTGGACATGGTGCAGATCATGTAGAGGCCCGAGGCCTTGGCGAAGCAGGGGATGGTGTCCGGCGACGGCCGCTTCCACCGGCTGACGTCCAGCTTGGCGCCCTTGGTCTTGGCGTCGCCGTAATAGGCGCCCCACTCCCACGTCGCGACCGCCAGCCTTACGGGGTTGCGGGCCGAGGCGACGCCCATGTCCTCGCCGGACGCGCGCCAGGCGACGGCGCGCACATAGGCGTCGCTCAGCCCGTTGGCCTTCAGCGTCATGGCCTTGGCGTCGTCGATCTGATCGGCGGTCCACGGGATCTTCACGTCGACCATGTCGCCGGAGCGGAGCAGACGCTCGGAATGCTCGCGGCCCTTGAAGATGACCCCGCCATAGGCCCGCTCGCCCTCGAACACCGAAGAGCCGTAGTGCAGGCCGTGCGTCAGTACGTGCACCTGAGCCTCGCGCCAAGGAACGAGGGCTCCGTCGAGCCAGATCCATCCGTCGCGGTCGTCATAGGCCCCGGCCATGGCTGGGTTCCTCCGTAGATGGCCGCCCTTTGCGGGCGGCGATGTTGGCGCGGACTCTGCGGTCCGGCGGTTTGCGAACTCTCATCCGCGTCGAACTTTCGGGAAGTGTCCCGGTTGATGTGCCTTGCGAAAGAAAATTTCGTTCAGCGCGAGGTCGGCGTAGCAGCGGCCCCTTTTAATGTCAACAACGCTGACGTAAAATTCCCCGCATGAGCCAGGACGCCCCCACCGCCCCCCGCCCGCGCCGCCCGCTCCACGGCGCCGCCCGCCCTGGGGGGGAGAATCTGCTGTTCCTCACCGACCAGCAGCTGCGCCAGGGCGTGGAGCTCATGTTCTTCGCCTACAGGGACATGGTCGCCGACGCGGACCGTCTTCTGGAGACCCGCGGCTACGGCCGCGCCCATCACCGCTGCCTGCATTTCGTCTGGCGCAGCCCCGGCCTGCCGGTCACCGCGCTTCTCGACATCCTCAAGGTCACCAAGCAGAGCCTTAACCGCGTGCTGCGCCAGCTGGTGGAGGACGGCCTGATTCGCTCGGAAATCGGCCGCGAGGATCGTCGCCAACGCCTGCTGCGCCTCACCCCCGACGGCGAAGACCTTGTGCGCGCCCTGAGCGCCGCGCAGAATGAACGCATGAGACGGGTCTTCCTCGACGCAGGCCCCGAGGCGGTGCAGGCGTTCAAGACGGTTCTGGCAGGCATGATCGACGAAGCATCGCGCGACGCCGCCCTGGCGCTGATCGAAGATCAGGGCTGAGCCATGGCCGAGGCCGCCCAGCAGGACGCCGACGCCCACATCCTCGTCGTCGACGATGACGAGCGCATCCGTACGCTGCTCAAGCGCTACCTCGCCCGGGCCGGCTTCTTCGTCAGCGCCGCGCGCGACGCCGCCCATGCACGCCGCCTGCTGGCGGGGCTGGAGTTCGACCTTCTGGTCATCGACGTGATGATGCCGGGCGAGGACGGCTTCGCGCTGACCGCGTCGCTGAAACCCGACCTCCCGACGCCGGTCCTGCTCCTGACCGCGCGCGGCGAGCCGGCGGACCGCATCGCGGGCCTGGAAAGCGGGGCCGACGACTATCTCGCCAAACCGTTCGAACCGCGGGAATTGCTGCTGCGCATCGGCGCCATCCTGCGTCGCACGCAGCCGGTCGTCGTTGCGCCGGAGCTGCCCAAGACCCTCAACCTCGGCCCCGTCCGCTACGACGTTACGCGCGGCGAGCTGTGGCGCGGCGACGACCCGGTCCGCCTGACCTCCACCGAAAGCGCGTTGATGCGCGTCTTCGCCAAGACGCCGCATGAACCGGTGGACCGTCAGACTCTGCTTGCGGAGCTGGACGACGCGCAGGAACGCGCCGTGGACGTTCAGGTGACCCGCCTGCGCCGCAAGATCGAGGCCGATCCCCGCAGTCCTCGCTACCTCCAGACGGTGCGCGGGGCGGGTTACATGCTGTCGCCCGACTGAAGCGGCGCAGAGATCGGGGAGAGCGGGGGCGAGGTCGGCGGCGGCCGCCACGCAGCACGTCCTCGCCCCCTGAAGATCGCAGGGCGTTCCCCAACGGTCCCGCGATCGTTCGGCCGAAACTCCCCATGAGCGCCCGACCGAGCCTTTTCGATAGGCGCCTCATTTGGCAGAAATTGGGCGGTCCGTTCATCTAACTGCATGACGTGGCGTCAGTCGTCGCAGAAGATTCGCATGTCGGGTGCAATTTGACTCTAGACGAGAGTCCACGACCTGCTCCAACATCTAGTGGACGGTCCGTCAGAAGACCGCTCCATAACGCATCCTCAGCAGCCCCTAGCGGGCGCTTTCCGCCAGGGCTCCAAATTTCGGAGGAGCACGAGGCATGAACGCCGTCGAGCACGATCTGAGCACCGAGGACCTGCATCCCATCGATCTGGTCGAAACCCTCGCGGAACGTCGCGACTGGGATTTCGACCGCGTCGACGAGGACCAGATCGCCATGGCCGTCGAGGGGGCCTGGCGCACCTACTCGCTGAGCCTGGCCTGGTCCGGCTACGACGACATGCTCAAGCTGGTCTGCACCTTCGACATGGACCCGCCGAAAAAGCGCATGGGCGAGCTCTACAAGGCGCTGGACGCCGCCAACGACCGCATGTGGGGCGGCGCCTTCACCTACTGGAAGGAACACAAGCTGATGGTGTTCCGTTACGGCCTGGTGCTGGCCGGCGGCGGCTCGGCCACCGCCGGGCAGGTGGAGCACATGCTGCGCATGGCCGTGGACGAGGCGGAACGCTTCTACCCCGCCTTCCAGCTTGTCTGCTGGGGCGGCGCCAAGGCCGAAGAGGCGCTGGAAATCGCCATGGCGGGCGCCTACGGTCGCGCCTGACGCCCGCCCCCGGTCCGCGCCTTTCCTGCGCGCCCGCCTCAGGCGCGCGCAAGTTGGGAGGGAGGGCGCGGACATGACCCGGGATCCGATGGACGTGCTGCCGAACGGCATCGTGCTGCTCGGCTGCGGCAAGATGGGCGGCGCGATGCTCGAAGGCTGGCTGGCCGGCGGCCTGCCTCCGTCGCGCGTCTGCGTGATCGACCCTGCGCCGACCGACCGTCTGCAGGCCCTCGCGGCCGAGGGTCTGGCGCTGAACCCCGACGCCCTGCCGCGCGCCGATGTCTGCCTGCTGGCGGTCAAGCCGCAATTCATGGCCGACGCCCTGCCCGCCGTCGCGGCGCTGGCCGCGCAGGGCGCGCTCTTCGTCTCCGTCGCCGCCGGTCTGACGATCCGTTGGTTCGAGGCCGCGCTCGGCCCCGCCTCCATCGTGCGCTGCATGCCCAACACGCCTGCAGCCGTGGGCAAGGGCATCACCGCGCTGTTCGCCAACGACGCGGCGGGCGAGGCGGGCCTCGCCGCCGCCGAAACCCTGCTCAGCGCCATCGGAGAGACGGTTCGCCTGGAGGCGGAGGGGCAGATGGACGCCGTCACGGGCGTCTCCGGTTCCGGTCCCGCCTACGTCTTTCACATGATCGAGGCGCTGGCCGCGGCGGGCGAGGCCGAAGGTCTGTCGCCGGACCTTGCCATGAAGCTGGCCCGCGCCACCGTCGCCGGCGCCGGCGCCCTGGCGGAGGCGGCCGAGGAAAGCGCCGCGCAGCTGCGCATCAACGTCACTTCCCCCAAGGGCACCACGGCGGAGGGGCTGGCGGTGCTGATGCCCGAACTGCCGGACCTGATGACCCGCACCGTCGCCGCCGCCGCCGGCCGCAGCCGCGAGCTCGCCGGTTGATCTTTCGCCGCGCCGCAGCGTAACTGGGATAGATTTGAAAACGAAGAATGGCGTCCGCGGCCGCTTCGTCCGGCGTCGCCGCCGCCCGCATCCGGTTTTTGTGCGCTGCACAAACTGAATCGTTGACATCCGTGTTGCACTGCACAATATGGGCTTGTGAACGGGGGCGCGGGTCCGCGCCCGGCGCTAAAGAACCGGAAGGAGAAGCCCAGATGTTCGACAAGTTTTACGCCTTCGACGCCGACAAGATGGCCGACATGTTCAAGACCGCGGACATGACCAAGTTCTTCGAGACAGCCAAGATGCCCATGGTCGACATGGATGCCGTCATGGCCACCCAGCAGAAGAACATGGAAGCCTTCGTGGAGGCCAACAAGGCCGCCGCCGCCGGCTACCAGGAGCTGTTCAAGGCCCAGGTGTCCATGATCGAAGAGACCATGGCTTCGGTGCAGAAGCAGATCTCCGAGCTGAAGATGGACCAGATGACGTCCGAGGGCGCCGCGCGTCAGATCGAGCTGATGAAGGAAGGCTTCGAGAAGGCCCTTTCCTCGCTGACCGAGCTGGGCGAGATGGCGCAGAAGACCAACTCCGAGACGTTCGAGATCATGCGCGCCCGCGTGCAGGCCTCGCTCGACGAGATGAAGGACCTGGCCGCCAAGGCCGCCTGAGCCCGACGACGAGGGGCCGCGCCGCGCGCGGCCCCCGCTCCGGCCCGGGCCGTTTCGGCCCAGAGATCCGGGCGGCTCCGGCGCGCCTCCCTCGCCCGAACCGCCCGGTCAGACCGCCCGCGTCCTCCCTCGCGGGCGGTCTCCAACACGACGGGCCTCGGCCCCGGGGGTCTTTGGGGGACCCGATGCGCGCCGCCTTTCCACCGGGAAGGGCGGCGCGTCGTGGTTCCAGCCACCCTGTTCCAGCCACCCTGTTCCAGCCACCCTGTTCCAGCTGGCCCCGTTCTTGCCATCCCCGTTCTTGCCGGCCGCGAACGCCCCGCCTAGCCTGCCGCGCCGCCACGGCGAAGCGCCAGGACCCAGCAGCGGAGCCTCCGGACCATGACCGACCCAGCCAGCTTCGACGACTTCCTCAAGATCGACATCCGCGTTGGCCGCGTCCTTCGCGCCGAACCCTTCCCCGAGGCCCGGCGACCGGCCATCAAGCTGTGGGTGGACTTCGGGCCGGAGATCGGCGAGCGCAAATCCAGCGCCCAGATCACCCGCCACTACGATCCCGAGACGCTCGTCGGCCGGCAGGTCATGGCCGTGGTCAACTTTCCGCCCCGCCAGATCGGCAAGTTCATGAGCGAGGTGCTGGTGCTCGGCGTGCCCGACGCCGACGGAGAGGTGGTGCTCCTGGCCCCCGATCAGACCGTCCCCGCCGGCGGTCGCCTGCACTGAACGCCGCTCACTGCAACGCCGCGACCTCGCGGTTGGCGAAGCTCAGCCGGTCGGCAAGCGTGCGGATCACCAGCTCCTCCAGCGCCAGCGCGGCCGAGGGCGCCTCCACCTTCAGCGCGTCCAGCGCCTCGCGCGTCAGGGTCCAGACCTCCGTCCGCTCCTCAGCGATGACCGACGCGCCGCGGGCCGCGCCGGTGAAGAACCCCGCCTCGCCCACCACGGTCCGGCCCAGCGCCGTGCGCAGGCGCAGGGGCGGCCCCTCCGGCCCCTGAAAGAAGATCGACACCCGGCCGGAGGCGATGAAGAACATCGCATCCGACGGCGCGCCCTGCAGGCAGACGGCCTCGCCCGCCGGCATCTCCGTCCGCGCCAGCCTCGCGACCAGCGCGTCGGCCGCCGAGCCCGGCATCTCCTCGGCCAGCCACCCGACGATCTCCGCCCGCCCGGCCCGGTCCGCGCCCAGCGCGTCCAGCAGCGCGTCCTCGCAGGCCTCCAATCCCTGCTCCAGCGTTTGAAACACCTCCGCCTCGGCCAGCTCCGGCCCCAGCACGCGCAGGCGCGTCCCCTCCCGCGGAAAACCGGTGAAGATCAGGCGCACCCCGTCCGCGGCGCAGCGCTCGGCCAGGCGAAAGATGCCGAAGCGGGCGGTGGAATCCGCGCCCGTCACCGCGCGGAAATCCAGCAGCACCGCCGAGACCGGGCGCCCCTCCGCCTCGCCCTCGGCCAGCGCCCCGCGCACCTGATCGGCGATGCGGGCGGAGACGCCGAAGAACAGAAAACCCTGCAGGCGAAAGATGCGTATGCGCTCGCCCTCGGCGCGCAGCAGCCGCTCATGCTCCGTCGGCCGGTCGACGAAGCTGCCGTAGTCGCGTCGCGTCAGCGCCTGACGTACGAAAGGGGCCCGGGCGCAGGCCAGCGCGAAGCTGACGCAGGCCGCCACCAGGCCCAGCGTCACGCCCGCCAGATAACCGTAGCGCACGATCAGCGCGAAGATCGCCAGCACCAGCAGATATTCGGAGAACGTGAACCGCCGCGCGGCGTCCCACAGCCAACGGCGCAGCATGCCCACGCCCATGTAGAGAACCATGCCTGCCAGGATCGGGGTCGGCGCCAGCGCGCCGGCCCAGGGCCCGGCGAACGCGAGGGCGCAGCAGACAAGGCCCGCCAGACCGCCCGCCGCCCGCCCCCGCGCGCCCAGATCGGTGTTCAACGCAGAACGGTTCAGCGACAGGTTCGACGCGATGCCGCCCAGCGGCAGCAGCGCCGCGTTGGCCGCGCCCGAGGCGATGAATTCCCGATCCGCCTCCAGGTCCGCGCGGGCATGCGCCTCCAGCCCTGCGGCGTTCAGCAGAATGGCGATGGCCGCAACGCCCGCCACCGCCAGGATCTCCGGCGCGAAGATCAGCAGCACCTGCGGATCGGGTGCGACCTCGACGAAGGCCGCGATCGGCAGCGCCGGCCCGCCCGCCGGCGTGCTCGGCAGCAGCCAGCCGGCCTCGCGCAGCAGGTCGGGCGGGACCAGCCCCAGCGGTCCCGCCGCCACGATGGCCCCGCCGGCGCCGAAAACCATCAGCGGCGCCGCCAGCGAAGATCCGCTCAGCACCCGCGCCGCGGCGATCGCCGCGCCGAAGATCAGCGCCGCCAGCACCGTCGGCGGCGGCCCGCCCTCCGCCAGCCGGGCCCACAGCGCCTGCCCGGACAGGCCGGAGGCGAGCGAGGCCGCCCCCACCACCAGAAACCAGCCCGACGCCGCCAGGAACCCCGCCACCACCGGGAACGGGGTGAAGCGCACGAAGCTCGCCAGCCCATAGGCCCCGGCGCTCAGCAGCAGCGCCGCGGTCGCCGCCGTGGACAGGACCAGCGCGGCCGCGACATTGGCGAGCGTCTGCATCGCCGTCGCCTCCGCCGGCGTCGCCGCGGCGACCCCCGCCGCCAATGCCGCCGCGACGGCCACCACCGGCGTGTCCGGCCCGCCCAGCGCGCGCGGGAAGGAGCTCAGCCGCGACAGCACCAGCGACGCGAGCCCTGCCGACAGCGTCGCCGCCGCCACCCCGGCGGCGGCGAACTCCGACAACCGGCCGGCGAAGATCAGCGCTCCGAAGGACAGCGAGTAAGCGAAGGTGACCAGCGCCAGGATCAGCCCCGCCGACGCATCGCGCAGCATGACGCCGGCCCACCGGACCTCGCCCGCCTCGTCCGGGGAGGCCGCGTTCATGTCGTTCCCGAAATTTCGCCCGTCATCCAAGGACCTTCGGGCGCCCGGGAAGGCGCCGCAAGGGCGCCTCTTCCGCGCCCGCTCAGCGCGGCAGGCGCAGAACCGCGCGCAACCCGCCCCAGCGTGGCCCATCCTCCAGCAGAAGCGCGCCGCCGTGCCCGTGCGCGATGTCGAGCGCGATGGCGAGGCCCAGCCCGACGCCGCCGCCCTTGTCCTGATTGCGCGCCGCGTCGAGGCGGTTGAACGGCCTGAACGCCGCCTCCCGCTGATCTTCGGGAATGCCCGGGCCGTCGTCCTCCACAGCGAACTCCACCCAGCCGCGTCCGGTGCGCAACGTGGCGACGGCGCGCCCGCCGTAGCGGCGCGCATTCTCCAGCAGATTGGCGAGCGCCCGCCGCACCGCCGTTTCGCGCAGCGTCACCATCTCCGGGCGCTCCGTCTCCAGCTCCAGCGCCACCTCGCCGCCCGTGCGCCGCGCATCGGCGACGGCGGCCGACAGCAGGGCCGCGGCGTCCACCTCGCCCGCCGTCTCGCCATGCCCGCCGCGGGCGTAGTCGAGGAAGGCTTCCAGCATGCCCTCCATCTCCTCCACGTCGCGCCGCAGCTCCTGCGTCTCGGGGCCCGGCTCGGCCAGCTCCAGCGCCAGCTTCATGCGGGTCAGGGGCGTGCGCAGATCGTGCGACACGCCCAGCAGCATCGCGGTGCGCTGCTCGATGGCCCGCTCGATCCTGCGCCGCATGTCCAGGAACGCGGCGCCCGCGCGGCGCACCTCCTCGGCCCCCGCGGGCCGAAACGCGGCGGCGCGGCCTCGGCCGAAGCTTTCGGCCGCCTGCGCCAGCTGCCGGATCGGGCGCACCTGGTTGCGCAGGAACAGCACTGCCACCACGGTCAGCAGCGCCGCGGTCGCGCCCATCCACACCAGCAGAATATGGGGGTTGGAGGCGATCACCCTCTTGCGTGGAATCAGCGCCCGGATCGCGCCCAGCGAGGCGCCGATGCGCACGTCCGCCGCCCGCCCCTGGCCGATCAGATCCGCATGCACCGGCCGGTCGATCACCTCGGTCAGCTTGCGCGCCAACGCCCGGCCCGACACGTCGAGGAACCGCGCCTCCACGCCCGGCGACACGGTCGCCGACGGGTCCAGCGCCAGGGTCAGGCCCAGCGGCTCCGCCAGCGCCTCCAGCCGCGCGCGCGCCGCCTCGACCGTCTCGGCCTCCTCCACCACCTCCACGGCGTAGATCAGTTCCAACGCCACGGCACCGGCCATCTGCTCGGTCACGCCGGCATAGTGGCGCTGCACGAAAAGGCCCGCCACCACGCCCTGCAGCAGCAAGATCGGCAGCAGCAGAATGATCAGGGCGCGGCCGAACAGGCTGCGCGGCAGGTAGCGCTTGTAGGCGGCGGACATGGCCGACAGGGTGGGCGCGCGTCCGCTCGGGCGCAAGCGGCCGATGGAAGGAGGGCGGCATGACCCACGAGGCGGCGGACCTTTTCGATCGCGACGCGAGCGTGCGGCACGGGGTGCTCGAGGCGATGGAGCCCGGCCTGCGCCGCATCACCTGTCCCAACCCCTCGCCGATGACCTTCACCGGCACGCAGACCTACGTGCTGGGCGAGGGCGACGTGGCCGTGATCGACCCCGGCCCCGGTCATCCCGACCACCAGCGGGCCCTTCTCGCCGGCCTAGCGCCGGGCGAGCGCGTCGCCTGGATCGTGCTGACCCACACCCATATCGACCATTCCCCCGGCGCCGCGCCGCTGGCCGAGGCGACGGGCGCGCGCACCGCCGCCTTCGGCCCCCACGGCGCGGGAATGAGCGTGCGCATGCAGGCCCTGGCCGCCACAGGGGCCGATCTGGGCGGCGGCGAGGGGGCGGACCGCGCCTTCGCCCCGGACCTGACGCTGGCCGACGGCGAGGCGCTGGAGGGGGCCGGCTGGCGCCTGCGCGCCGTGCACACGCCCGGCCATCTCAGCAATCACCTTTGCTTCGAGGCGCAGGCCGACGCCCTCGCCCCCGGCGCGGTCCTCAGCGGCGATCACGTGATGGCCTGGGCGACCACCATGGTCTCGCCGCCGGACGGCGACATGGCCGCCTTCATGGCCAGCCTGCGTCGCCTGCAGGGCCGCGGCGACCGCGTGTTCTACCCCGGCCATGGCGCGCCTCTGCGCGACCCCGAAGGGATGATCGCCCACCAGATCGCCCATCGAGAGGCCCGCTCCGCCCAGATCCTCGACGCGCTGGCGGCGCTTGGCCCGTCGAACCCCGCGGGGCTGACCGCCCGGATCTACGCCGACGTGGACCCGGCCCTGCACGGCGCCGCCGCACGCAACGTCTTCGCGACGCTCCTGGGTCTGCTGGACGAACGGCGCGTGGCCATCGAGGGCGCGCTCAGCCCCCGCGCCCGCTTCGCGTTGACCTGACCGCACCGGGGGCCGCCGCGACGCGACCCCGCCGCCTCACTCGCAGATCTGCTGCAGCGCCACCCAGTCCGCATCGGTCAGCGCCGGCTGAAACGCCCGATCCCCTACCGTGTCCGCCGCCAGCGCCGCGTCGATCCGGCTCTCGAAATCGGGGTGGGAGCGCAGGTGGTCGAGCAGACCCGGCGCGGCGCCGACCCGGTTCGCCAGCCGCCGAAAAAACATCGACATGGGGCGGGAGGGCAGGCCCGCGCGCGCCAGCAGCGCATGCGCGTAGGCGTCCGCCGCCTCCTCCGCCTCGCGCGTGTAGGCGGCGTTGATCATCGCATCGCCCACCGCCACCACGATCGTGCCGCCCAGAACGTCGCCGATCACCAGGCCGAGAATGCCCGCCGACCCCGCCGCGCGCAGGGCGCCGCGCAACGGGTCGCGCGCGGCCACATGGCCCAGCTCATGCGCCAGAACCGCCGCCACCTCGTCGACCGAGGCTGCGTTCTCCAGCAAGCCGGACAGGATCACCACCTGCCCGCCGGGCGCCGCGAAGGCGTTCAGGTTGGGCGAATTCAGCACCTGCAGGCGCGCCGGCATCGGCAGCTCCGCATGGGGCATCAGCCGATCGCTCAGCCGCCGCAACGCGGCACGGCCCGCCGGGTCCTCGCAGAACCCCGCGCCGCCGGCCATCACCCGGTCGATCTGCTCCACCACCGCCTCGCCCAGGCGCAGCTCCTGCTCGTAGGGCACCAGCGGGGCCAGCCGGTCCGCCAGCGCCGGGACCAGAACGAAAACAATCAGCGCCAGCGCCCCGACCGCGCCGCCGGCCCAGGCCCCGATGCGCAGCGCCGACCGGCCCAGCGGCGGCGCGCGGTCCAGATCCGGGCATACCGCCCGGATCGCCTCGATCATCGCCGGATCGCGCAGCGTCAGCCGCTCGTCCGACTCCGGATCGGGGGTCAGGCGCAGCACGCCGCCGCCCTGCGGTCCGTCGAGCGCCCGCAGGCTGGCCAGCGCCCAATGCGTCACCGGCGTCTCATCGAACCGCGACAGGGTCAGCGAGGCGCGGCCGAACTTGACCAGAACCTCCCGGCTCCGCGCGGTCATGCCGTCGTGATAGTCGCCCGAGGCCTCGAGCAGCGCATAGCGGGCGAGGGCCGTGGCCGGCTCCTCCCCCGGCGCGCGCCGGCCGCCTCGACGCCCGAACACCGCCTCAGAACCCCGCGCCCACGTCGAGCGCGTCGGCGAAGCCTCCGGCCTCCGCCGCATCGTCCCGCTCGCGCTGACGCGCCTCGGACAGCGTCTCGACGCCCTCGACGTGCAGCGCTTCGATCCTCGCCCGCAGCGGCCAATGGACCCCCGTGATCTGCCCGATGCTGAAGAACAGGATGATGATCGCGACGTAGCCGCCGATGACGGCGACCGCGAAGCCGGCCGTCTCCGCCTGCAGCAAGAGGCCGAAGATGTTCTCGAACATTTCTTCATCGACCTTGCCCAGGCTCGCGGCCGCCGCGAACACGATGCCGATGAAGACGCCGACGGCGAGCGTCATGGCGAACAGCATCACCGCCCAGCCCTTGACGTCCACGCCCATCAGCGTGCCGGCCCGCAGCGAGCTGGCGAAGCGCGCGCCGCCGAGGCCGAGCCCCCCCATCAGAACGGCCTCGGCCCGCGCCGCATACCAGCGTCGCAGCGGCCAGCTCAGCACCAGCGCGCCGAAAAAGAACCCCATCGCGGCCAGGATTTGCTGGCCCAAGGCTTCGTTGTCCTCCGGAGATATCGGACCCTGCCCGTTCGCCGCGTCCTGAATCGCCTGATACGCCGCGTAGCCCTGCCAGCCGACGGGGGCCACGGCGACGACCATGACGCCCCATGTCCACAGCCACGGTCCCATCATCCGCTGCCAGCGTCCATCCTGACGGAAGCGCAGCGTGCCATAGAACGTGCGCTCCTGCTGGAACTTGGCCAGGCGCTGGTGCATCCGCGGATAGAGCAGGCCCAGCGTCGCGATCGTCAGCAGCAGATGGCCCGTCGCCGCCAGCATGTAGCGCCCCGCGCCGCCCGCCATGCCGAAGCGCAGGCCCCGCCACCGCGTGCGCGCCGCCAGATAGCGCCGCGCGCGGTACTGAGCGTAATAGCCCAGCGGGATCAGCAACGGCAGCGAGGCGTTGAAGGCGATCTGCAGGTCCAGCCCCGCCAGTATGCCGCCGAAGACCAGCGCAAGGTTCATCCCGCCCAGGATCACCGCCAGCACCACCACGGCGACGAAGAAGCCGAGCAGCAGCTCCGTCGGCTTGCCGTCGTACTCCAGCGGCTCGCCGTCGACCTCGATGCCCGCCCAATAGGCCCGGCGCAGGCGCGTCGTCATCCAGAAGCGGTGCAGCCCGAGGGTCAGCAGCGTCAGCAGCGCGCCCCTGAACGCGATGCGAAAGATCAGACCGCCCAGCGCCGAGTACTTCAGCTTGCGCGGACCGGCGGGCGGGGCCGGCGCGACCCGGGACACTTGCGGAATGACGGTCATCGGACAACGGCTCCGGAAACGGTTCCAATTCTGAACCGAGCTTTACCGCAGCGCGCGCTCAAGGTCGACGCCCGGCCCTGCGGCCTCCGGCCGCCCGACGCTCGCCGGACGCGCCGCCGCGCCGTCAGGCGGCCGCGCCGTCAGGCGGCCGCGCCGTCAGGCGGCCGCGCCCATGTCCAGCGCGTCGGCGAAGCCCTCGGCCTGCACGGCGCGGTCGCGCGCGCCCTGATGCACGTCGTCCAGACGCTCCAGCCCCTCGATGGTCAGCGTGTCGCAGATATGCTCGTGCACCCGCTTGCCGTAGACGTAGATCCACAGCCACATCTGAAACACAGCCGCCAGGGCGTAGTTCAACAGCAGCGCCATGATGACCAGCGACTGCGCGCGCCAGGTGGCGAAGCCCTCGAACAGCGTCCCTTCGGCGTATTGCAGTCCCTCGATCAGGCTGTCCGCGCGCGGATCCGCCATCTCCACGCTGAAGGCGCCGTAGAACGGGATCGCCGTGACCACCGCGATCAGCACGTAGACGGCGATGCCCGGCCAGATGTTGCGCTTGGCCACCATGAAATAGGCGTCGACCAGGTGCATCGCCGACAGCCCGCTGCGCAGCCGGGCGCCGCCGACCTCCAGCCCGCCGATGAAGGTGCGCAGCTCCGCCGCGCGATAGCCCGTCCACAGCAGCCACATCACGAAGCCCAGCGTCGCCAGCATGGCCAGCGTGCCCCAGATGCCCCGCTGCCAGATCACCACCGGATCGAACGGCCCCAGCAGGGCGCGCAGATCGGGCGACATGGCCAGCGCCGCCAGGAAGGCCCAGGCGCTCCAGAACGCCAGCCAGGGCAGGATCAGCGCGCCCGGCCCCTGCATCAGCCGGAAACGGGCCTGACCCCAGCGCATGCGCTTGGCCATGTGCCGCTCTCTCGCCCAGCGCCAGATCGGAAACAGCAGAAAGCCCGAGGCGATCACCAGCGGCGTCCACAGCGCCCAAAGCGCCACCACCGACAGGCCGGAGCCGTCCATGCCGAAGCGGATGCCCCTCCACCGCGTGCGCGAGAGGCGATAACGCCGGGCGCGGAACCGTGCGTACTGGCGCAGCGGCTCCACCGCGACGCCCAGCGTGATCAGCATCTGCACCAGCATCATGGTCTCGAAATCGACCGCCCAGGACACGCCCAGAAAGGCGATGCCCAGATTGGCCGCCGCCAGCGTCGCCGCCAGGAAGACCACCGCGAACAGAAACCCGACCAGCAGCTCCGACCCCTTGCCGAGCCACTCCAGCGGCTCGTCCTCCAGCGTCGTGTGCGACCACAGCGCCGCGCGCGTGTTCGTCTTCATCCAGAACCGCCACAGCCCCAGCGTGATGACCGTCAGCATCCCGTGCAGCAGCACGATGCCGGAGATCAGGCCGTTGTCGTCCCGGAACTCCACTTCCGCATCCCGCGCACGGCCCCGGGGCCGTGCGGCCGAGGCGGCGACCGGCGCCGGCTCGACCTCCGCCGATGCGGCGAACCGCGGCGCAGCGCGAGGATCATCGTCATAAAGAAGCGAGGGGGCGTCCTGAACCACGTCGCCGTAGAGGTCGGCGATGGGCTCGAAGGAGGGGGAAGACTTTCGGGGCATGCGGCGGAACTCGATACGCGGGGGAACGCTTTACACTCATTTCACGTAACACGGCGTGAAGACAGGATGAACACATTTCTGCCCCCATGCGCCGCCGCTCCGGCCGTCAGGCGGCCAGCGCGTCGCTTTCCGCCAACCGCCGCAACGCAGCCTCCGGCGGGGCGAAGCGGTCGCCGAACCGCGCGGCGAAGTCCTCGGCGCGCGCACGGAACCGCTCCAGCCCCTCGCGCCGCGCGAACTGGATCGCGCCGCCCGTCGCGCCCGGGAAGCCGAAGGCGAAGATCGACCCAATATTGCCGTCTCGCTCGGTCTCCAGCACGCCCTCCTGCAGGCAGCGCAGCGATTCCAGCGACATGCGATAGAGCAGGCGGTCGCGCGCCTCCTCCACGCTCGGGGTCTCGCGGCCGGCTTCCGCGACCTCGGCCAGACCGGGCCAGAGCGTCTTGGGCCCTTCGGCCGGGTAGTCGTAGAAACCGCCGCCGTACTTTCGCCCGCCGCGGCCGGCCTCGATCATCGGGAAGGTGACCGCCGCGGCATTCGACCGATCCGCCGGAAAGCCGTCCGTC
>JBCBYE010000575.1:0-3143 GCA_039816075.1 Pseudomonadota bacterium
AAGAGGCCCTGATTGGCGTTCACGTCGTCGGCGTTGAAGACGACGGAGAGGGCGCCGGCGTCGATGTCGAAGGCGCTCGCGTCTTCGACCAGGGTCCAGCCGTCGTCCTGCACGACGCCGTCCTGGTCGTCGCCGGCCTCGTTTTCGACCGTCTCGCCGGGCGCACCGAAGGCGGTGAAGCTGAGCAGCGGTTCGGGGTCCGCCGGCGCGGGCGCGGGCTCGGGCTCGGGGGCGGGGGCGGGCTCGGGTTCCGCCGCCGCGGCCAGGTCGCCGTCGGCGAGGGTCTGGATCTGGTCCGCGGTGAGGGGCTGGTCGTAGAGTTCGAGCTTGACGATTTCGCCCTGATAGATCTCGCGCACCTTGTCGGCGACGCCGTTCCCCGAACCGCCCTGGCTGGCGCCGACCACGATGGGCTCGTCGTTGCCGCCTATGCCGCCCGAATAGGCGTCGCTGTCGACGAGTTCGCCGTTGACGTAGAGCTTCAGCCCGTCGGCCTCGCCCTCCGCCCCCGGGCCGAAGGCGATGACGGCGGAGGTGGTTTCGCCCGCTTCGACGGGCGCGCGCAGGTAGGTGTTGCCGTCGGTCGACTGCAGGCGGACGACGATGTCGCCGTCGTCGAGGGTCACCGTGAGGTGCCCGCCGCCGTCGTAGCCTGAGGAGTCGCGGGAGAAGAGCCCCTGCGTGGTCTGAACGTCGTCGGCGTTGAAGACGACGGAGAGGGCGCCGGCGTCTATGTCGAAGGCGCTCGCGTCTTCGACCAGGGTCCAGCCGTCGTCCTGCACGACGCCGTCATGGTCGTCGCCGGCCTCGTTGTCGACGGTCTCGCCGGGCGCGCCGAAGGCGGTGAAGCTGAGCAGCGGTTCGGGGTCCGCCGGCGCGGGCGGGCTTTCCACGGCGATGTCGAAGCTTTTCGTGGAGGTCGAGCCGTCGGACGAGGTGGCGGTGGCCGTCACCGACACCGTGTCGCCGGGCGTGAAGACCGCGTCCGGCGCGATGACCACGGCGCCGTCGTCGCGCACTTCGAAACGGGCGTCGTCCACCGCGTAGGAGACGGTCTCCCCCGTATCCGGATCGTCGGCGAACAGGGTGATGCCGATTGCGTCGCCGGGCTCGGCGTCCAGCGCCACGACCGCGTCGGCCGCGTCGCGGTCCTCGATCTCGCCGACGTCGTGGGCGTCGACGTCGCGCACCTCCAGCGTGAGATCGTGGGTGATGCGCCGGCCCTGATCGTCCTCCACCGTGATCTGCAGGGGGACGGTCGGTTCGTCTTCGTGCACCAGGCTTTCGCCCTCGCGCAGGCGGACCTGGCCGTCGACGACCTCGAAGCGGGCGTCGGAGACCTCGTAGGTCAGCGCGCCGCCTTCGGGGTCCTCGGCGGCGACGGCGGCTATGGCGGCGCCGTCCTGGCCTTCGAGCACCACGAAATCCTCGGGCGCGGGCGCGTCGCCGCCGATCAAGGCGCCGTCGAAGAACGGTTCCGCGTCGATCTCGAGCGTGCCCTTCCACATCATGGAGACGACGTCGCCGTCTTCGTCCACGTGGCGGTGGCCGTAGTCGGCGTCGGCGAACCCGACGGGATGACCGTCGACGGCCACCTCGCCCACATGCAGGTTCCGGTCGGCGTAGCCGGCCTTGTAGCGGTCGTTCGGGAATTGGATCGAAACCTCGCCGAAACCGCCGGGCGGCAAGGGAACCTCGATTTCGATGGCGCGCCATTCCAGGTCGCTGAGGTCGGAGTCGCCGCCGTCGTGCGAGGGATGCCGGCCCTCCGCCTCGGTGTCGCGGGACCAGTCGACGGCGCCGGCGGCCACTTCGACCCCGTCGACCCGGATGATGTATTCGGGATCGCCCTGATAGGCTTCGCCGGCCAGCTGCACCGTCAGGGTCGCGCTGTCGCCGAAGTGGCGAGGCTGGATCGGCGTCACTTCGAGGCCCTCGGGCGCCTCGTTCACGTCGGCGACGGCGATGTCCACCAGCCGGGTGCCGACGGAGCCGTCGTCGAGCGTCGCGGTCACCTCCACCTGCACCACGTCGTCGGTCTCATGGTCGAACGTCGCGCCTTCGGCCACGCGCACCACGCCCGTCTCGTCCACCTCGAAGCGGGCGTCTGAGACCGAGAAGTCGGCCGTTTCCCATGGGTTGAGATCGTCCACGCCGACCGTGACGCCGGCCAGGTCGCCCGCCTGCGCGGCTTCGGAGACGCCGTCTGCGGCCTCGTCCTCATCCGTCAGCGTCAGGGTGCGCGGCGGCGGGGCCTGCACCGGGATCGTGTAGCTCGCGGTGGAGGTCGAACCGTCGGCGGAGGTCGCCGTCGCGGTCAGCTCCACCGGCTCGTCTGGGCGGAACTCCGCCCCTTCGGCGACGCGGACGACGCCGTTTTCGTCCACCTCGAACCGCGGGTCGTCGACGGTGAAGGTCACCGCGTCGCCGTCGAGGTCCTCGGCGGCGAGGGTCAGGCCCACGGCATCGCCGACATCGGCGCCATGCGGCACCTGCGCGTCCGCCGGATCTTCGTCGCGGACGGGGCCGACATCGTGCTCGTTCGCGTCGAGCACCTCGACCGTGATGGTCTGCGCCGCGCGCAGGCCGTCGCCGTCGACGGCGGCGATCTCCAGCACCACTTCGGGCTCGGCTTCGTGGTCCAGGCTTTCGCCGTCGCGCAGGCGGACCTGGCCGTCGACGATTTCGAAGCGGGCGTCGGAGACCTCGTATGTCAGCGCGCCGCCTTCGGGGTCCTCGGCGGCGACGGCGGCTATGGCGGCGCCGTCCTCGTTCTCGAAGACGACGAAGGCGTCGGGCTCGGGGGCCTCGCCGGGGACGAAAGCGCGTTCGAAGAACGGCGCCGTGTCGATGGTCAGCGTGCCCTGATCGAGCATGGCGACGGCTTCGACGTCGTCGTCGAAATCCGACCCCTCCATCTCGCGCGGCGGATCGTAGATGAAGCCCTGCGTGTAGTTGGAGTCCGCAAAGCCCAGCACGTGGCCGTCCAGGGCGACGTCGCCGAGGATCACGCCGCGCGATCCGTCGCGCCCGGCGTATTTGTCGTTGTTGAAGCGGAATTCGATGTCGCCGACGCCCTCGGCCGAAACCGGCACCTCGACTTCGATCGTGCGCCACTCGACGTCGGTGTCGGTGACCACCAG
>JBCBYE010000026.1:0-15057 GCA_039816075.1 Pseudomonadota bacterium
ACGGCCGCGCCGCGCCGCGCGCCATCTACGCCGTCAACGGCGCGCTGACACCGTTCCGCGGACTGGCGGGCGTCCTTTTTCCGCCCATGGCCCGCGCGCTCGCCGCCAATCCCTTCACGCCGCGCGTGGCCGCCGCCGCCCTCGCCGCCGATCCGGCGGCGGCGCGGCGGCTGATCACCGGCACCGGCTCCGCCGCGGAGCCGGAGGCGCTGGCCCTCTATCGCCGCCTTTTCGCCACGCCCGCCCATGTGGACGGGGCCCTGCGCATGATGGCGCAATGGGATCTGGAGCCGCTGCTGCGCGACCTGCCTACGCTCGCCTGCCCCCTGATCCTGGCCGTCGGCGGCCGCGATCGCGCCGTGCCCCCGGCCGAGGCCGCCGCCCTCGCCCGCCGCCTTCCGCAGGCGAACCTCGAGCGTCATCCCAGTCTCGGCCATGTCATGCACGAGGAAGCGCCCGCGCTCTTCGCCGAGCGCCTGCGCGCGCTCGCCACGGGCGACCTCTCCGCCGCCGCGAGGCCGACCGAAGCCGCCGCCGCAAGCGACCTCGCCGGTCCCGGCGCCCCGACATCCGCCGAAGACGGCGGGGCCGCCGCCTGATCCACAAGGGCCGCGTCGCCGCCTCATCCGACACGGCGGCGTCGCCGCCTCGCTCGCCTCGGCGGCGCGGCGTTTCCCCCCGGACCGCCCTGCGCTATCCTGCCTTCGCCCCGCACAGCCTCAGGAGCGTCGCGCCATGTCCGCTCTGGGACGCAGCCTCGCCGCCGGCCCGTTCTTCCTCCTCGCCTTCGTGTGCCTCGCCGCCTGGGCGCTCTACGCCACCAGCGCCTATGCGGTGCCCATCGCGTTGGCGGTCCTGCTGTGGTTCCTCATCAACGGGCTCGCCGACGTCATGCGCGCCCGCCTCGCGCCCGTCCGCGCCCTGCCCCGCGGCGTCGCGCAGGCGGCGGCCGCGCTGCTGCTTTCCGCCGCCATGGCCGTCGCCGGACGGCTGGTGGCGCAAAGCCTGGCCGACCTCGCCTCGGGCCTTTCCTTCGACGACAGCCCGCTGCTCGGGCGCGCGCGCGCCGCCCTCGCCGCGACGGGCTTCGACTTCGACGCCGCCCGCACCTCGCTGATCGACGGGCTGCGCCTGGACGAGGTCCTCGGCATCGCGCTCAGCACCGCCCAGGGCATCCTGTCGAACGTGGCGCTGGTGTTCCTCTACACGCTCTTCCTGCTGATCGACGAACGTTTCTACGAGGCCAAGCTGCGCGCCCTCGTCCCCGATCCGGATCGACGGGCGCGGCTGCGCGCGCAACTCACCGACATCTCGCGCGAAACCCGGCTCTATCTGTGGCTGATGACCCTGGTCAGCGCCGGCGTGGGCCTGGCGACCTGGGCCGCCTGCGCCGCCGCCGGCGTGCAGGGCGCGGCGGTCTGGGGGTTCCTCGCGTTCGGCCTGAACTTCATCCCCACCATCGGCAGCATCCTGGGCGTCGCGGCGCCGGCGCTCTTCGCCACGCTGACCCTCGGGGATCCGACCGTGCTGCTGGCGCTGATCGCCGCGCTCGGCGCGATCCAGTTCACCGCCGGGGAGCTTGTGGTGCCGCGCATCATGGGCGCGACGCTCAACCTCGCCAGCTTCGTGATCCTGCTGACCCTGGTGGTCTGGGGCGCGCTCTGGGGGGCGGCCGGCATGTTCCTGGCGATCCCCATCACCGTGATCGGCGTGATGGTGCTGGCGCGCTTCGAGTCCACGCGCCCCATCGCCATCCTGCTGTCCAAGACCGGCAACGTCCCCGCGCCCGAACCGCCTCCGGCGCGACGCGACGCCGCTTGACGCCTAACCGCCATCGGCCAGCGCCCGCGCCAGGGCCCGGTGCCGCGCCACAGCGCCCTCGAACCCCGCCCAGGCCAGCCGCCCGTCGCGCACTACGGCGCGCCCTTCGACGAAGACCTCGCGCGCCCGCGTCGGCCCGCACAGGATCAGCCCCGCCACCGGGTCCCAGGCGCCCGCATGGGACGGCCCATCCACCGGGAACGCCGCCAGATCCGCGCGCCGTCCCGGCGTCAGGGCGCCCAGATCCGCACGTCCCAGAACCCGCGCCCCGCCGAGCGTGGCGATCTCCAGCGCCTCGCGCGCCGCCATCGCGCCCGGCCCGAACGCGGCGCGCTGCATCAGCATCGCCTGCCGCGCCTCGGCCATCAGATCCCCGGCGTCGGACGAGGCGGAACCGTCCACCCCCAGCCCCACGCCGACCCCCGCATCGCGCATCGCCCGAACCGGCGCGATGCCCGAACCCAGCCGCGCGTTGGAACAGGGACAATGCGCCACCCCCGTGCCGGAGCGGGCGAAAAGGTCGATCTCCCCCGCCTCCAGCTTCACGCAATGGGCGTGCCAGACGTCCGGTCCGGTCCAGCCGAGCGCCTCGGCATACTCCCCCGGCCGGCAGGCGAAGGTCGCCAGGCTGTAGGCGACGTCCTCGGCGTTCTCGGCCAGATGCGTGTGCAGGCCGAGGCCGCGCTCGCGCGCCAGCGCCGCCGCATCGCGCATCAGCTCCCGGCTGACGCTGAAGGGCGAACAGGGCGCCAGCGCGATGCGCAGCATCGAGCCCGGAGCCGGGTCATGAAACGCGTCCGCCACCCGCTCGCAATCGCGCAGGATCGCCGCCTCGTCCTCCACCAGCGCATCGGGCGGCAGGCCCCCGGCGCTCTCGCCCACGCTCATGGCGCCGCGGGCGGCGTGCAGGCGCAGGCCCAGCAGGGTCGCCGCCTCGATCTCATCGTCCAGCCGCGCGCCGTTCGGGAACAGATACAGATGATCCGCCGCCGTCGTGCAGCCGCTCAGCGCCAGCTCCCCCAGCCCGATCAGGGCGGAGACGCGGATATGCTCCGGCCCCATGCGCCCCCAGATCGGATAAAGCGCCTTGAGCCACTCGAACAGCGTCGCGTCCTGGGCCGCCGGCACGGCGCGGGTCAGCGTCTGGAACAGGTGGTGATGCGTGTTCACCAGCCCCGGCGTCACCACGCAACCGGCGGCGTTCACCACCTCGTCCGCCCGGCGCGGCAAGGCCTCGGCCGGCCCCACCGCCTCGATCACCCCGTCGCGCGCGAACAGCCCGCCGCCGGCGATCTCCCGCCGCGCGCCGTCCATGGTGACCAGAACCTCGGCGTTCCGAACCAGAAGCGTGCTCATGGACCCCCCGCCTCCGCCGCCACGCCGATCCCGGGCGCCGCACAGCCGCCGGCCTCGGCCCACGCTCCGGCGGCGGCGGGGGCGGGCGGGAGGGCCGCTCGCCGGCGGAGCGGGGGCCGAGGCCGGCGTCGGTCCCTCAAGGGGCGGGGGCCCCGGCCCGCAGCCAGGCGCCCAGCACCGCCCGCTCCTCCTCCGTCATGCCGCTCTCATTGCCCATGGGCATGGCCTTGGACAGGACCGCCTGCGCCATCACCGCGTTGCGATGCTCCCGAATGCCGGCCAGCGTCTCCAGCATGACGCCGCCGGGCGCCTCGGCGAAGCTCTCGTGGCTCGGAACGGCCGCGTGACAGGCCGCGCAATGCGTCTGCACGATCCGCACCGCCTCGCCCGCCTCGAACGCCACGTCCGTGCGCACGTCCGGCCGCCAGGCGCTGAACCACATCATGCCGATGAAAAGCAGCGTCGCCGTCGGCCACTGCCACGCCATCGCCCGCCCGTGCAGGCCCTCATCATGCCCGTTGAACCACAGCCGCACCACCGCGCCGATCGCCAGGATGAAGCCGATCAGCACCCAGGAGTGCGGATGTCCGAAGGCGATCGGATAATGGTTGGAGATCATCATCGCGATCACGGGCAGCGTCAGATAGTTGTTGTGCGTGCTGCGCAGCTTGGCGATGCGCCCGTATTCCGCGTCCGGCGTGCGCCCCGCCACCAGATCGTCCACCACGATCCGCTGGTTCGGGATGATCACCAGGAACACGTTGCCCGACATGATCGTCGCGATCACCGCGCCCGTGTGCAGCCAGGCCGCCCGGGCCGAAAAGATCTCGCCGAAGCCCCAGGCCAGCAGCAGGATGCCGGCATAGAGCACCGCGAAAACCGCCAGCGGGGTCTCCTTCAACGCACTCTTGCAAAGCCGGTCATAGAGCACCCAGCCCAGCCCCAGGCTCGCCGCCGAGATCACGACCGCCTGCGCCGGCGACAGATCCGCCACCTCCCGGTCGATCAGCATGCCCTCGGCGCCCCACCAGTAGACCACCGCCAGCATCGCCAGCCCGGTCATCCAGGTGCTGTAGCTCTCCCATTTGAACCAGTGCAGCACCGCGGGCATCGTCTCCGGCGCCACCTGGAACTTGCGCACCTGGTAAAAGCCGCCGCCATGCACGGACCAGCTTTCGCCCTTCACGCCCTCGGGCAGCTTGCCGTCATGGCGCAGCGAGTAGTCGAGCCACATGAAATAGAAGCTGGAGCCGATCCAGCCGATGGCCGCGATGATGTGCGCCCAGCGCACGGCCAGGCTGATCCAGTCGTGAAAGATCGCTTCCATCGGGGGTCCTTGGGATGGGTCGTCGCAAATACGTTAAACGCGCGCCCGGCGCGCGCAAACCGCCGCCGCTTGGCAAATCGACGCAAGGCCGCCTAGCCTGCGGAAAACCTGCCGGAAAGGGAGCCTATGTCCGCCACCCATCGCCAGGTCGTCCTCGCGGCCCGCCCCGACGGCATTCCCCAGGCCGAACACTACGAGATCCGCGAGGCGCCCGTCCCCGATCCGGCGGAGGGGGAGATGCGCCTGCGCGTCACCCACCTGTCCATCGACCCGGCCATGCGCGGCTGGGTCGGCGCCGTCGCCAATTATTCCGAGCCGGTGGCCATCGGCGCCCCCATGCGCTCCATCGCCATCGGCGTGGTGGAGGCCTCGCGCCATCCGGATCATGCCGAGGGCGAGACGCTCTGCGGCATGTTCGGCTGGCAGGAGCGGGCCATCTCGGACGGCTCGGACGTCTGGTTCCGCCACGATCCGGCCCATGGCGACCCGTCGCTCTCGCTCGGCATCCTCGGGATCAACGGCATCACCGCCTACCACGCGCTGCTCGACGTCGGCGCACCGCAGCCGGGGCAGACCGTCGTCGTCTCCACCGCCGCCGGCGGCGTGGGCTCGGCCGTCGGTCAGATCGCCAGGATCAAGGGCTGCCGCACCGTCGGCATCGCCGGAGGCGCCGAGAAGGTCGCCGCCTGCACGGGCGAGTTCGGCTACGACGCGGCCATCGACTACAAGGCGGGCGACGTCGCCGCGGCGCTCGACGCCGCCTGCCCCGACGGCATCGACGTCTATTTCGACAACACCTCCGGCCCTATCTCCGACGCCGTGGCGCCGCGCCTCGCCTTGCGCGCGCGCTGGGTGATCTGCGGCACCGCCTCCATCGCCGCATGGGCGCCGTGGCCCGAAGGCCCGCGCGTCGAACGCCACATCCTCGTAAAGCGTGCGCGCATGGAGGGCTTTCTGCTCTTCGACTATTTCGACCGTTTCGACGAGGCGCGCCAGGCCCTGGCCGGCTGGATCGCCGACGGGCGCCTGACCCACCGCCAGCACGTGCTGGAGGGGCTCGAGGCCGCGCCCGGCGCCATCGCCATGCTCTATCGCGGCGAGAATCGCGGCAAACTCCTGGTGCGCCTGTGACCCTGCGCTTCGATCCCGCCCCGCAGTCCCTGACGCGACAGGCCTTCCTCGCCCGGTTCGCCGGCGTCTACGAGCGCTCGCCCTGGATCGCGGAGGCCGCCTGGGACGCCGGCCTGCCCCCCGACGCCGACACGCCCGAGGGGCTGTCGCGCGCCTTCGACGCCCAGGTGCAGGCGGCGGGCCGCGCGCCGCAGCTCGCTCTGCTGCGCGCCCACCCCGATCTTGCGGGGCGGCTCGCGCTCGCCGGCGGTCTGACCGCCGAATCCACCTCCGAACAGGCCGGCGCCGGCCTCGACCAATGCACGCCCCAAGAACTGGCGGAGTTCCAGGCCCTCAACGCCGACAACGTCGCGCGCCACGGATTTCCCTTCATCCTCGCCGTGAAGGGCCGCCACCGCACCCAGATCCTCGCCGTCTTCCGCGACCGCGTCGCGCACGGGCCGGCCCAGGAATTCGCCGAAGCGCGGGAGCAGGTGCGCCGCATCGCGCTCCTGCGGCTCGAGGCGCTCGCCGCCT
Organism: Pseudomonadota bacterium; assembly: GCA_039816075.1. Taxonomy (GTDB): domain Bacteria; phylum Pseudomonadota; class Alphaproteobacteria; order Rhodobacterales; family Rhodobacteraceae; genus Albimonas. The sequence continues at coordinate 6,152 of JBCBYE010000026.1, forward strand.
GATCCCGCGGCGCCGGATGCGGGCCGGCCCGCGCCGCCCGATCAGGGTTTCTCCCGGATTCACTACCGTTCTGCACGAAGCCTGAAGACCGCCAGGCGCATGGTCCGCGCATCGGGACTCGCAGCATTGGAGGGACGGGATGAAACGGCATCGCAAACCGGTCGTCCGCACCGCGGGCGAAGCGCTCGGCCTGGGGGCGCTGGCCGCCTGGGCGGCGGCCGTGGTCTTCGCGCTCAGCGCGTGAACGAAACCGGGGCCGCGAAACTTCCGCGGCCCCGGAGGCGTGTGTGCGGCGTGTCTGCGGCGCGGCCGCCCCGCGAAGCGACCGTCCCGAAACCCGCAGGGTCCCTCGAACGCCCCATATGCAAGGAGCCGCCTATGACATTCTACCAGCGCCTTCGCTACCAGCTGACCGAGGCCGGCGGCCTCTTCGTGCTCGCCGCCGCCGTGGGCATGGTCGTCGTCGCGATCTTCGCCTGAGCGGCCGCGCGCCTCAGCCGGCCGCCCCGGCCAGCGCCGCCGCCTCCTCGAACAGGATCGCGTGGCGCTCCGCCAGCTCTTCGGGATCGCGGGAATAGCCGCCGCCCAGCGCGGCGGCCGTCGGCAGACCCGCCGCGCGCAGGCGCTCCAGCACCCGCCGGTCGCGCGCCCGCAGCCCGTCGAGGCTCAGCGCAAGCCGGCCCAGCCGGTCCCCCTCCCACGGATCCACGCCGGCGTTGTAGAATGCGAAATCGGCGTCGAAGCGCGCCAGCGCCGCATCCAACGCCGTCTCCAGCGCCTCCAGATAGGCCGCGTCGCCCGTGCCGTCCGCCAACGGCACATCCAGATCCGAGACCGCCTTGCGCGCCGGAAAGTTCTTCGCCGCGTGCAGCGACACCGTGAAGACCCGCGGATCGCCGTCGAAGATGCGCGCCGTCCCGTCGCCCTGGTGCACGTCGCAGTCGATCACCAGAATGCGCCGAGCCGTCCCCTCGGCCAGCAAGGTGGCCGCGGCCACGGCCACGTCGTTGAACACGCAGTACCCCGCGCCGTAATCCGGCCCCGCGTGGTGCGACCCGCCGGCGGCGTTCACGGCCAGCCCATGTTCCATCGCCAGACGCGCGGCCAGCAGCGTGCCCGCGCTCGACAGACATGCGCGCCGCGCCACCGCTTCGGTCGCCGGCAGGCCGATGCGCCGCGTCTCCTCGCGGCTCAGCGTCAGCGCGATCACCCGCTCCACGTAGCGCAGGTCATGGGCCGCCGCGATCTGACGCGGCCCCAGCGCGGCCGGGGCCAGGTAGCCCCCCGGCCTCAGCAGGCCGCGCCGCTCCAGCGCCGCGCGCAGGTAGCCGTATTTCGACATGGGAAAGGAATGGCCGGGGCGCAGCGGCGCGATGTAGTCGGGATGCCAGACGATGGGCAGGTTCATGCGCCGCCCTCAACCCGTGCGGGCAGCAGCCGGTCCACAACCGCCGCGGCCTCCGCCTGGACCTCGCGCAGGCGCGGGCGCAGCGCCTCGGGCCGCGCCTCGCCGGCCGCGCGCAGCAGCGCCTCGGTCAGGCACCGGCCGGCGGTCTCGTCGGTCAGCGGCCCCTCGACGGCGATGCGCGCCACCTGCTGCAGGCGCGACTGCAGCGCGTGAGCTTCGGCGAGAACCGCCGCATCCGCCGCGCTCAGCGCGCCTTCGGCCGCCAGCGCCGGCGCGCTCCAGGCCGCCGCGGCGCCGGGCAGCCCCTTGCAAAGCCGCGTCGCCCCCTGGGCCAGCGACGCGGTCAGCAGGCCCTGCAGGGCGAAATCGATGTCCAACAGTCCGCCGCGCGCATGCTTCAGATCCCACGGATCGCCGCGGGCGGCGCGCTGCGCCTCGGCCACGCGCGCGCGCATCTCCGCCACGTCGCGCAGCAGGGCCGCGCCGTCGCCCGGGCGCGTCAGCGCCTCCTGCACCGCCGCGTCGACGTCGGCGCGCAGCCCCTCGCCCCCGGCGGCGGCCCGCGCCCGCGTCAGCGCCAGACGCTCCCATGTCCAGGCCGTTTCGGCCTGATAGGTCCGGAACCCCGCCAGCGAGCTCGCCACGGTGCCCTGCCGCCCCGACGGGCGCAGGCGCATGTCGATCTCGTATAGCCGGCCCTCGGCCGTCGGGGCCGTCGCGGCGCTGACCAGCGCCTGGGTGTAGCGGGCGAACCAGGTGCTGGGCGGCAGCGGGCGCGGCCCCTCCGACTGCTCCGAACCCTGCGCATCGTAAAGCACGATCAGGTCGAGGTCCGAGGCCGCCGTCATCTCCCGGCTTCCCAAACGCCCCAACGCCAGCACCGCCGCCCCGCGTCCCGGCGCGGGCCCGTGCCGGCGGGCGAACTCCGCCTCGGCCAGGGGCGCCAGCGCGCGCAGGCAGGCCTCCGCCACGGCGGTGAACCCCCGCGCGACCTCAGGGCCGGAGGCCAGGCCCCGCAGCGCCTGCACGCCCAGGCGGAACCGCTGCTCCTTGGCCCAGCGCCGCACGGCGTCCAGGCGGCGCTCGTAATCGCCTTCCCGCGCCAGCCAGTCCTCCAGCTCCGCCTGCAGCGCAGCGGTCTCGGCCAGCGGGTCGAAGAACGCCTCGGTCAGCAGGGCGTCCACGACCGTGGGATTGCGGCCCAGATGGTCGGCCAGGCGCGGCGCCGCGGCGCAGACCTCGGCGATCAGGTCCAGAAGGCGAGGGTTCGCCTCGAACAGCGACAGGATCTGCACCCCCGCCGGCAGCCCCGAAAGGAACCGGTCGAAGGCCGTCAGCGCCTCGGGCGGCGAGGCGGCGCGAGCCAGCGCCCCCAGGATCGCCGGCTCCAGCCGCGCCAGGATCGCCTGCGCCCGGTCGCTGCGCGTGGCGGGGATCTCTCCGGCGCGCCATCGGCGCAGCGCGGCCGCGCCCGCCTCGCCCAGCGCCGCGCCCTTCCCCGCAGCCGTCTCCTGCGACGCCGGCGCGGCCGGGGCGAAGAAGGGCTCCGTCAGCTGCGCCACCTGCCGCAGCCGCGTCTCCAGATCCGCATCGAAGGGTCCGAGCGCTTCCTCGCCCTCGCCGCTCCCGGCCAGCGCCGCCACCCGCGCGCGCGCCTCGGGCTCCGCCGGAATCTCATGGGTCTGGCGGTCGTCGATCATCTGCAACCGGTGCTCCAGCTCCCGATGCGCGGCATAGGCGGCGTCGAGCGCCGCGGCCGTCTGCGCCTCCACCCAGCCCTTGGCGGCGAGCCGCGCCAGGGCCTCGCGCGTGCCGCGCAGGCGCATGTCCGGATCGCGCCCGCCGGCGATCAGCTGGCGCGTCTGAACGAAGAACTCGATTTCCCGAATGCCGCCGCGGCCCAGCTTCAGGTCGTGGCCCGCCGCCGCGATCTCTCCGCGCCCGCCGCGGTGATCGCGGATGCGCTCGCGGATGTCATGGGCGTCGCGGATCGCGGCGAAGTCCAGGTGCCGCCGCCAGACGAAGGGACGCAGCCGCCGCCGAAACGCCTCGCCCGCCGCCAGATCGCCCACGCAGGGCCGCGCCTTGATCCAGGCCGCCCGCTCCCACGTCCGGCCGAGCGACTCGTAGTAGCGCTCCGCCGCCTCCATGGACTGGCAGATCGGCGTGACCGACGGATCGGGGCGCAGCCGCAAATCCACCCGAAACACATAGCCCTCGGCCGAGGCGCGGCTCAGCAGCTGCGAAGCGCCGCGGCAGACCTGCACCAGACGCGCCCGCGCCTCCGCCGCGTCGGCGCCGTGCCGCGCCTCGTCGAACAGGAAGATCAGATCGATGTCGGACGAATAGTTCAGCTCCCGCGCGCCGCCCTTGCCCATGGCGAAGGCAACGAACCCGACTTCGTCGAACGGCGCGTCTTCGCGCCCCGGCAGCCGGCCTGCGGCGATCTCGGCCGCCATGAGCGGTCGCAGCGCCGCCTCCAGCGCCGCATCGGCCAGGTCCGTCAGGGCGCCGGTCACCTGCTCCAGCGTCCAGGCGCCGCCCAGATCCGCCAGCGCGATCAGCAGCGCCCCGCGCCGCTTGGCCTGCCGCAGGGCCGCGCCCCGTTCCGCCAGGCCCAGTCCGCCCGCGCCGCGCGCGCCGTCCAGCACGCCCTCCATCGCGGTTTCCGGAGCCTCCCCCGCGAGGTCGAGCAGCCAGTCCCGCTCCCGCGTCAGCAGATGATGCAGGTAGGGAGAACTGCCGGCCGCCCCCTCGACTAGCGGACGCAGCCGCGCGTCTTCCAGCCCCGAGGCCGCCCAGGCCTCCGCCCCCCGCGCCGCATCGACCGGCCGCGGCGCGCGGGACAGGCGCTCGGCCAGCGGCTCCGAGCGCGCCGCGCCCCCCTTCGCCCGATCCGTCACCGCCCCCGAAAGAAGGGCGCGCGCCCTTCGACGAAGGCCACGGCGCCTTCCAGCCAATCGCGGGACCGGCCGGCGGAATCGAGCGCCTCCGCCTCGGCCTCCACCTGCGCGTCGAAGCCGGCGGCGGCGGCCTCGCGCACCAGGCGGCGCACGGCCAGATGCGCCTGCGTCGGCCCCTCGGCCAGGCGGCGCGCGACGTCCTGCGCCTCCACCGCCAGAAACCCGTCGGGCGCCACGCGCCAGATCAGGCCCATGGCCGCCGCCTCCTCGGCCGGGATCGGCTCCCCCAGCATCAGCAGCGCCCGCGCCCGCGCCGGCCCCGCCGCCTGCGTCAGCAGCCAGCTCAGCCCCGCATCGGGCGTCAGGCCCAGCTGCGCGCCGGGAAAGGCGAAGCTCGCCCGCGCATCGGCCAGCGTCACGTCCGCAGCCAACGCCAGGGCGGCGCCGGCGCCGGCGGCGAGCCCTTCCACCGCCGCCAGGATCGGCGCGCCGCACTCGGCCATCGCCTCCAGCAGCGGCGCCGCCTCTTCGCGCTGGGTGCGCGCCGGCTGAATGTCGCGAATCCGCGCCGCGTCGCCCAGGCTCTGCCCCGCGCAGAAATCGCCGCCCAAACCGGTCAGCAGCACCGCCCGCGCCTCGCCCCCCGCCCGACGAAAGGCGTGCGCGAGGTCCGAGCGCATCTGCGCGTCGAGCGCATTGCGCGTCTCCGGCCGCGCAAGGGTCACCGTGGCGACGCCCGCATCCAGGCCGTATTGCAGGGTCTCGTAGCGCATGGGGCGTCCTCGCGGGATGGGGTCGGCACGACAGCTAGGCCGACGCGACCCCGCCCGCAACCCGGCTCAGTCGTCCTTCAGCAGGGCATCGAGCCGCGCCTGCTCCGCCTCGCTCAGCGGCGCGGCGCGCGCGGCGGCCTCCGGCCGCGCCCGGCGGATGTACATCACCGACGCGCCCAGCCCCATCAGCAGCAGCGCCGGCCCCCCGAACCACAGCACCGCGTTGCCGGCGGTGAAGGTGGGACGCAGCAGCACGAACTCGCCGTAGCGATCGACCAGGTAGTCCATCACCTCGTCGTCCGTGTCGCCGGCGGTCAGCCGCTCGCGCACCAGCAGGCGCAGGTCGCGCGCCAGCTCCGCATTGCTTTCGTCGATGCTTTCGTTGCGGCAGACGAGGCAGCGGATCTCCTCGCTCAGCGTGCGCGCCCGCGCCTCCAGCGCCGGATCGTCCAGCACCTCGTCCGGCTGCACGGCGCTCGCCGGCCCCGCGGCCAGCAGCGCCAGGGCCAGCAGCGCGCCCCTCATTCCGCCGGCACCGCGGATGGGGGGGCCGCCGCCTTGCGCCCCGCCACCGCGCCCACGCGATAGCGGCGATCGGTCAGCGAAAACAGCGCGCCCAGCGCCATCAGGCCCGAGCCGAGCCACAGCCAGTTGGCGAAGGGCTTCACATAGGCCCGCACCGCCCAGACGTCGCCGGCGTCGGTCTGCCGGTCGCCCAGCGTGACGTAGAGGTCGCGGAACAGGCCGCTGTCGATCCCCGCCTCGGTCGTGGGCATCTGAGCCACCGGATAGAACCGCTTCTCCGAGGCCAGCGTGCCGATCTCCCGCTCGCCTCTCAGCGCGGTGAAGGCGCCGCGCTCGGCGAAGTAGTTGGGGCCGCGAACGTTCTCCACCCCTTCGAAGCGGTAGGCATAGCCGCCGACCTGCAGCACGTCGCCGGGGGCCATGGCGGCGATGCCCTCCTGCTTCCACCCTTCGATGCCGGCCACGCCGACGAAGAGGACGCCCAGCCCCGCATGCGCCACCGCCTTGCCCCAGTCGCCGCGCGGAAGGCGCGCCAGACGCCGCAGGCTTTCCGCGGCGGAGGCGCGGCCGAGCTTCGCCCGCTCCGCCAGTTCCCACAGGGATCCGACCACCAGCCACACCGCCAGCGCGATGCCCACGGGCGCCAGGGTCGAGCGCTGCGTCTGGAACGCCCAGACCAGCGCCAGAACGCTGAACGCCAGTATCGCCGCCGGCAGCAGCGTCAGCGCGGTCCGGCCCAGCTTGCCCCGCTTCCACGGCAGCATCGCGCCGATGGGCAGGATGATCGCCAGCACCACCATGAAGGGCGTGAACACCAGGTTGAAGAACGGCGGCCCGACGCTGATGATTTCGCCGTCCCAGGCCTCGCGGATGATGGGCATGAAGGTGCCCAGCAGCACCACGCCGCAGGACACCGTCAGCAGCAGGTTGTTCATCACCAGCGCGCTTTCGCGGCTGACCACGCCGAACACGCCGCCCGGCGCCATGGCCGGCGCCCGCCAGGCGAACAAGGCCAGCGAGCCCCCGACCGCGACCACCAGAATCCCCAGAATGAACACCCCGCGCGTGGGGTCCGAGGCGAAGGCATGGACCGACGTCAATAGGCCGGAGCGCACGATGAACGTGCCCAGCAGCGACAACGAGAACGCCACGATGGCCAGCAGGATCGTCCAGCTTTTCAGCGTGTCGCGCTTTTCCACCACGATGGCGCAGTGCAGCAGCGCGGCGGCGGCGAGCCACGGCATGAAGCTGGCATTCTCCACCGGATCCCAGAACCACCAGCCGCCCCAGCCCAACTCGTAGTAGGCCCACCACGACCCCAGCGCGATGCCGATGGTCAGGAACATCCAGGCGCTCAGCGCCCAGGGCCGCACCCAGCGCGCCCAGGCGGCGTCCACCCGCCCCTCGATCAGCGCGGCGACGGCGAAGCTGAACGCCGTCGAAAGGCCCACATAGCCGAGGTAGAGGAACGGCGGATGGAAGGCGAGGCCGGGGTCCTGCAGCAGCGGGTTCAGGTCGTTGCCGTCCAGCGGCGGGATCTCCAGCCGCGAGAAGGGGTTGGAGGTCAGCAGCATGAACAGCAGGAACGCCACGCCCACCGCGCCCTGGACCGCCAGGGTCCGCGCCTTCAGCCCGTCCGGCAGGTTGGTGCCCAGCCACGCCACCAGCGCGCCGAACAGCGTCAGGATCAGAACCCATAGCAGCAGCGAGCCCTCATGGTTTCCCCAGACGCCGGAGACCTTGTAGATCATCGGTTTGAGCGAGTGCGAATTGGCCGCCACCAGCTCCACCGAGAAGTCCGAGACGACGAAGCTGTAGGTCAGCGCCGCGAAGGCCAGCGCCGTCAGCCAGAACGACGCGGAGGCCGAAGGCGTCGCCACCCGCATCCAGTCCGACCAACCCGCCTGCGCCCCGACCAGCGGCACGACGGTCTGCACCAGGCTCGTCATCAGGGCGAGCACCAGGGCGAAATGTCCAAGTTCGGCGATCATGCGGCATCCATGGGTTGCACGTTTGCGAAGATATCTGCGCCCATCGACGCGCCATTGCAAACCACGCGATGGAGAGGTCGCGCGGCGGGCCGTCGCGCCGCGCGCGGTCGCCGCGCGGCGCGTTGACGCCCCGGCGAGCGGTGCGCGCATCCTGAAGGCCTGCGTCGCCGACGCACGACCCCGACATTCGAGCGAGGATCGCGGCGACGACCGGGCCCCCCGCATGGCGCATTGCGGGATCATCCTCGGCGCGCCGACGCTGACCCGCCTGACCCTGGGCGTCGCCTTTCAGTCGGTCGCGGCGCTTGCGCCCGCGATGATGGCCCGCACGGGCATGGGCTGGGCCGAGGTCGGCGCGCTGATCGGCGCGTTCAGGCCGCCCGGCGTTGCCGCCTCGCCGGCACGCGGCGGGATGGGCGCGCGCCGGGCCGAGGGCCGCGTGGCCATCAGCGGCCTCTCGGCGATGGCCGCGGCCGGGGCGGCCATGGCCTTTCTCAACGCCTTCGAAACGCCCTTCGCCCCGCGAACGGCGCCGGGCGCCGGCGCGGTCGCGCTCGACGTCATGCTCGCCAAGAGGGTCGCCGACCGGGTCCAGCGAGAGGACCCAACCATCGCCCTCGGCCCGCTCGGCTCCAGCCGGCCCATGGGCATGGCGCCGGCGCCGCCGGTCCCGCCCCCGACGGCCGCCAGCGTCGGAGAAGGGGAGACGCCGCTCTGCGTTGCGCAGCGTCGGCCTGGTGGAGGCCGGGGCGGCGGTCGGCGTCTTCGGCTGGGTCTCCATCTTATCCGTCGCGGCCGGCGGTCGGATCGCCCGGCGCATCGCCCGGCGCGGCCCGACCATGTTCCCGCGCGGGCGTGGCGGCACGGCGACGACGGCCAGGATCGCCCTCGACCTGACCGGAACGGGCACGTCGCTCGTGCGCGCCGCCTCCGCGATCGGCGTCGGGCCCGCGGCCGGAACCGTCCTCGCCATGCCCAGCAGCGCCGCGCACGCATCGAGCCTGGCCATGGGCTCTTCGACGCGATCCACGACGCCTGAAGGCCGCGGGGCCGGCGGCGCGGCGCGGGGGACGACCCCGCCGCGCAGCCGCTGGCCAGCTACGCGGCGATGCGCGTCGCGGCGCCGGCATTCGGGCGCGCGTCGAAGCGCAGCGCCTGGACGGGGCCGGGCCTCCGCCCGTCCGCGCCCCCGCTCAGACGAACTCCACGTGCCGTCCGAACGGCATCTCGCGCAGCCGCTCTCCGGTCAGCGCATGGATCGCGTTGGCCAGCGCGGGCGCCGCCGGCGGCTGGCCCGGCTCGCCGG
>JBCBYE010000253.1:0-6298 GCA_039816075.1 Pseudomonadota bacterium
CGCCCGGCCGAGCCCTCGTCCGCTCTGACGAGCGAACGTCGGCCCCGCCCGAACTCCCCCGCCGCCGCGCGGCCGGGTTCGGCGCGCCGAGGCGGCCGCCGGGCGCGGCCCCGCCCCCCGCGAGGGGCCCCGCCGGAGGCGACGCGAGAGAGCGCCGACTCGCGAGCGCCCCCTTGGAGGTCGCGCGTCGCCCGGGGCCGGGCGCGTCGGAAGGATCACGGGGCCGGGCGCGTCAGAGGATCAGGTCAGTCTCCCACAGCTTGGCGCCCTCGGGCAGGCGGATCGCGACCTCGGCGCGCCCGTCGCCGTCGTCGTCCAGCAGCAGCGCGTCGTTGCGCCGGTCGTGCCGCGCCTCGCCGGCCGTGCCGGTGAAGGCGGCGCGGCCGAGCCAGTCGAAGCCTTCGGAGCGGCCGCGGCTGACGGCGACGGCGTCGATGGACGACAGGTCGATGCGGTCGCCTTCCGCGCGGTCGAAATCGGTCAGGGCGATGCCGGCACGGCCGATGGCGTAGGGCAGGCCGGCCTGCAGCACGAAGGCGTCGGCGCCGTCGCCGCCGGCGAAGCGTCCGGCGATGTCCTGGTAGAGGGGGATGTTGTAGAGGCCGCCGATCGCCAGGGAATCGTCGCCGTCCCCGCCCTGCATGAGGGTCCAGCCGGTTTCCGAGGCGAGGCGGTCCTCGCCCGACCCGCCGAAGAGTCGACCGCCGTCCACGCTGCGCAGATAATCGTCTCCGCCCCCGCCGAACAGGCGGTCGCGGCCCTCGTCGCCCTGCAGGGTGTCGTCGCCGCCATGGCCCAGCATCCGATCCGCGCCGAGGCCCCCGAACAGCATGTCGTGGTCGGCCCGGCCCAGCAGCACGTCCGCGCCGCGCTCTCCCACGAGTTCGTCGGCGCCGGCCCCGCCCGAGAGCCGGTCGGCGCCGTCGCCGCCGTAGAGATCGTCGGCGCCGCCCAGGCCGATCAGCACGTCCGCGCCGTCGAGGCCGTAGAGGGTCTCGTTCCGCGCGGCGCCGCGCAGCACGTCGTCCCCGTCCGTAGGCGTCCGGCCGAAGCCCAGCGTCACGGTGAGGGTGGTTCCCGGGTCGTGGTCGCCGAAAAGGGTCACGTCCAGCTCTTCGGGGCGCACCTCCACAACCGGCGACCGAAGCAGGGCCGCGCCGTCGACGGCGACCTCGGCGTGGGTGAAGGCGGGCAGCACCCCGGCGATGTCGGTGAAGCTGAGCCGCGTGGAGAAGCCGAAGTCGCCGACGGCGAGGGTCTCGATCACGATCGCCTCCGCCTCGACGGTCAGGGCGGCGTCGAGGTCGAGCGTGGCGCTCAGATCCATGGCCGGACCGCCGGCGGCCTGGGCCGCGGCGACGTCGTGTTCGAACACCCGCGTCAGGCCCGACGCATCGGTGATGCCGATGGTCATGACGCCGTCCAGAAAGCTCATCCCAGCCCCCGCGATCCCGACTCCGCTGACCGAGGCTTAGCCCGCGGCCGGTTAAGGCGGGGTTGGGGGCGTGCGACCTTGGTCGCGCGCCCGGCGATGCCGCTGTCCGCGGCGCCATCCTTCGGCCTAAGGTGCGGAGCATCTGCCAGGGGAGCCGCATGAAGCTGAATCTCAAGAAATGGGGCGATCCGACATTCGGGACGACGGGCGGGACGGTGACGTTCTCGTTCTCGCGCCCCGACGAGGCGGCGCCGGGCTGGAGCCGGGTCAAGGGCGCCGCCCGGCAGGATCTTGCGCGTCAGGCGTTCGAGGACTGGGCGGACGTGCTCGACCTGAAGTTCAGGGAGGTGAAGGGCGACGCGGACATACATTTCGGTTTCGCCCCGCTGGACGGGCTGGGCGGAACCCGTACGGGCGAGGCGGAGGTGACGTCCACGACCGACGGCCGCGTCGTTTCGGCCTCGATCCTGTTGGATGTCGACGAAAAGTGGATCTACGACCCCGAATGGAACGGCTGCTTCACCTTCGCCTGCCTGCCCGAGGGCTTCGCGATCCCCATCGGCGGCAGCGCCGCGGACCTGCTGGATGACGAAAGCAACTTCTACTACGTCGCCCTGCATGAGGTCGGGCACGCTATCGGCATCCTGTCGCATTTCGACAAGGACGGCACGGTGATGAAGGGCGGGCACAGCGCCATCTCGCTGAGCCGGACCGACATCAAGGTGGCGCAGCGGCTCTACGGCGACGATCCCGACGGCGAGGTCAAGCGCGGCGACGACGGCAAGGACGCGCTGAACGGCGGGGCCAAGAACGACAAGCTGTTCGGGCGCGGCGGGGCCGACGGGCTGAAAGGGCGCGGCGGCGACGATCTGCTGGACGGCGGGGCCGGGCGCGACGTGCTGGCCGGGGGCGCCGGCGACGACAGGCTGAAGGGCGCCGGCGGCGCCGATGCGTTGAACGGCGGCGGCGGCGACGACGATCTGCGCGGCGGCGCGGGGCGCGACCGGCTGAAGGGCGGCAAGGCGAACGACCGGCTGGAAGGCGGCGACGGCCGGGACGTGCTGACCGGCGGCGCGGGCCGCGACGTCTTCGTGCTGCGCCAGGGCGACGGCGCGGACGTGGCGACGGATTTCGACCCGGCGCGCGACAGGGTCAAGCTGGTGCGCGAGGACGGCGTTCTGGGCCGGCTTCTGTCCACGGACAAGGGCGCGGCGTTCGACCTTCCGGGCGCGGAGCTGCTGCTGCGCGGGGTGGAGGCCGGGCGGCTGGATCTCGACATGATCCTGGTCTGAGGCAGGCGGGCCGGTCGGGCCGGTTCGTCGCGGCGTCAGAGGATCAGGTCGGCCTCCCACAGCTTCGTGCCGGGCGCGAGCCGGATCACCGCCTCCGCCCGCCCATCGCCGTCGTCGTCAAGCAGGAGGCGGCCGGTTCGGCGGTCATAGGCGAGCTCGCCCGCCTCGCCGCTCAGCCCGTCGCGGCCGCGCCAGGCGAAGGCGTCGTTGCGCTGGCTGCTGACCGCCACCGCATCGATGGGCGAAAGGTCGATGCGGTCGCCCTCGTCGCGGTCGAAATCGAGCAGGGAGAGGCGGGCGCCTTCGGAGCCCCAGACCGTCCCCGCCTGAAAGCCGAAGAGATCGGCGCCGGCGCCGCCGGAGACCTGCGCCGAAAAGGGCGCGGTGTCGGACAGGGGAAACCAGACGCCAAGGCGGAACTGGTCGTCGCCGGCCCCGCCGAAGAGCTGGTTGCGCCCCCCTTCGAACGTGAATTCGTCGTCGCCGGCGCCGCCCTGGGCGACGTCGTTGCCGAAGGTTCCCGACAGCTGGTCGTCGCCGGCGCCCCCGAACAGACGGTCCTGGCCGAGACCGCCGCGCAGAACGTCGTCGCCGCCCTGGCCCAGGAGACGGTCGCGACCCGCCTCGCCCATCAAGACATCGTCGTCGTCGCCGCCGCGCAGCACGTCGCGGCCGTGCCCGCCTTCGAGATCGTCCTCGCCGGCGCCGCCCGACAGCCGGTCGGCCCCCGTGCCGCCCATCAGCGTGTCGTCCCCCGCCAGACCCACCAGCCGGTCGGCGCCGCCGAGGCCGAAGAGCCGGTCCGCCTCGACCGTGCCGCGCAGGACGTCGCCGTCGTCGGTGGCGGAGGGGCCGAAGCCCACCTCCAGCCGGATCGTCGTGCCGGCGTCGTAGGCGCCGAGGAGATAGACGACCAGCTCGTCCGGATGCTCGATCGCCGTGACGGGCTGCACGGCGAGGGCCGGTCCATCCACCGTGACCGAGACGCTGCTGAAGGCGGGCAGAACGCCGGCGATGTCGGTGAACGCGATCAAGGTCTGGTGGGCGAAGTCGCCCGCCTGCGCGGTTTCGAAGACGACCGCGCCGCTTTCGAAGGCGAGCGTGGGGTGGAAATCGAGAACGCCGCTCAGGTTCAGCGGCGCGGCGGCGAGCGTCGACGCGGCGTCGAGCGGCGCCGTGATGGACGAGCCGATGGCGTCGACGACATGCAGCTCCATCGTTCCGTCGAAGAAGCTCATGGCATCCGCCCCCAGATCCGCCGCCGGTCTTGCCCGTCGCTGGTAGCGGCGATGCGGTTAAGGGCGGGTATCCGCGGCGGCGAGCCCGCGGCCGAGGCACGCAGGGCGCTCAGGGCGCGCAGGGCGCTCAGGGCGCGCAGGGCGCTCCGGGGGAGGCGGGTCCGACGGGAATGGGGTTCGGGCCGGGCCGTCCGTCGCGGCGGACGGTCCGACCCCGCGCCGTCAAAGATCCAGGTGTTCGACCAGAACCTCCGTCCCGCGGCCGAGACGGACCACGAAGTCGGCCGCGCCGTCGGCGTCCACGTCGGCGGAGAGCGCGCCGGTGCGCTGCACGTAGCGCAGCTCGGCCCCCGCGCCGCTGAAGGCGGCGTCGCCGATGAAGGTCAGCGGGTCGAGGACGAAGTTGCCGACGTCGCCGTCGACATGGTTGAAGTCGAGCACGTCGCCGCGGTCCCCGCGGAAGTCGGCGATGCGCAGCGATCCGACCTGGATGTCGCCACGGCCGCGATCCGCCTCGAAGTCGAAGCGGTCGGCCCCGCCGCCGCCCGTCAGAATGCCGGAGGCGTCGGTTTCCAGGTCGATGTCGAAGATGTCGGCGCCCTGGCCGCCGCGTGCATCCACCTCGCCCCCGAACAGGCGCAGCGTATCGGCGCCGGCGCCGCCGAAGAGCGAGACCTCGCCGTCGGAGGAGGACAGAAAATCCCGCCCCTCGCCGCCGAAGACCCGGTCGCGGCCGAAGCGGCCGGTCAGGGTGTCGTCGCCCTGGCCGCCGAAGAGCACGTCGTCCCCGCCGTCGCCGCCGAGGCTGTCGTCGCCGCCTTCGGCGAACAGCCGGTCGCGCCCGGCGCCGCCGCCCAGACGGTCGCGCGCGTCGCCGCCGCGCAGCTCGTCGCGGCCGACGCCGCCGAAGAGCGAGTCCTCGCCCAAGCCGCCGAAGAGCGCGTCGGCGCCCGCGTCGCCGTCGAGCCGGTCGTCGCCCGTGCCGCCGAGCAGGCGGTCGTCGCCGGCGCGGCCGTCGACCTCGTCGTCGTCGGCGCCGCCGTTGGCCACGTCGTTCCCGCCGCCGCCGCTGACATAGTCGTCGCCCGCGCCGCCGAAGACGCGGTCGGCCCCGCGCTCGCCCAGCAGCACGTCGTCGCCGGCGAAGCCGCGCACCAGGTCGGCGCCGCCGTCGGCGTGGATGACGTCGTCGCCCTCGTCGCCGTCGAGGGTTTCGCCGCGATCCGTGCCGCCGTCGGCGAAGGAGACCTCGACCACGATGCGGTCGCCCGCCTGCCACCCGCCGCCGCGGCCGACATTGACGAAGAGCGCATCGGGCCGCCGGTCGAGCGCCACGGACTCGACGTCCGTCTGATCCGCGTCGAGCCGGACGCTGGAGATCTTGGGCAGCGTGCCGCCGATATCGGTCAGCGTGAGGCCCAGATGCTCGGTGGAGCGGGTTCGCGGCTCGAAGCTGGCGGCGGTTTCGAACTGGATGACGACCTCGTTTTCGAACAGGTTGACGAAGGCGTCGATTTCGTCGAGCGGGCCGCCGGTGAATTCCGGGCCGCCGCCGATGCGGCCCACCTCCGTCAGCTCGCCGTCCACGGGCGAGACGAAGCCGTTGTCGAACACGTTCAGCCGGATGGTGGATCCGATGAAGGACATGCGCGTTTCCCCCTGCGCCATGACATGTCCGAATCCGTCGGGCCGGCCCGACGCTTCGGCTTTCGTTCAGCTTTTCGATGAACTGAGGCGGTTTCGGGGCGTGTTGCAAGGTCGGATGCGGCGCGAAGCGTGGAGAGTCCCGACGCGGATCGATGCGGATGTCGCCGCCCGTGGCCTGTGGTGCGGGCGAAGGGGGCGATCTGGTCGGCGGCGTCGAGGGTCAGTCGGATGGCGTCTGCGGCGACGACGATGTCGAAGATCGTCGCGTCCTGATCCGCGTCGGGGGCGTTCGAGACCGTCGCCAGGCGCTATGAGCGGCACGAGAAGGACAGGGCGAAGGCCCCCCGATGCGGCGCGGAGATGCGCCGTCGGCGAGGCTTGTCACGTCGTTGACTGCCCAGACCTTGCCGGCCGCCTGCGGGCGCAGGCGGCCGGCGGGCACGGCGTCGCTCGCCGTCACTCGGCGGCGGCGAGCTCGATGACGGGCTCCATGCGGTCCAGGATGTCCTGCGCCAGGTGGCACTTGATCTGATGACCGCCCGCGAGGGTGCGCATGGGCGGCACCTCGGTTTCGCATTTGTTGCCGGGCACGTCCGCCTTGCGGGGGCAGCGCGTCTGGAACGGGCAGCCCGAGGGCGGGTTCATGGCCGAGGGAATGTCGCGATTACGGCATGGCGCCGCAGGCG
>JBCBYE010000531.1:0-3509 GCA_039816075.1 Pseudomonadota bacterium
CCAAGGGCGATGGCCTGCGCTGGTCGAACTCGGACCCCGTCACCGGCCAAGCCGCCTGGTACGACCTGCGCGTGCGGCTTTCGAAGGCCCCGCCGGGGGAGCGAACCGCGCCCGATCCGGGCGCCCAGACCTCGCCGGTCCCGGCGGGACCGGACACGCTCAGCTATGGAGGGCGGTCATGAGCCCGAGCCCGCGCCGGCCTTGCCGGAGCCCCGCCCACCCACCCCGCTCCGGCAAGGCCGGCGCTTCATCAGAGCGTTTCGCGCGATCCGGCAGCCGTCGCCCCCCGGCCGGAGGCGGGTGGGCGGGCGGGGCCTCCGGCCGGGGGGCGGCGGCGGTCCGCAGGCGGGCGCCCGGGCGGGAGGCGCGCCGATGACCTCCTTGCCCGCGGAACCGGCCGTCAAGCTCGGCCTCGTCATCGATCTGGACACCTGCGTCGGCTGCCGTGCCTGCGTCGTGTCGTGCAAGGAATGGAACACCGGCGGCCAGGGCGCGCCGCTGTCGGACGCGGACGCCTATGGCGACCCGGTCGGCGCCTTCCTCAACCGCGTGCACAGCTACGAGGTGGCGCGCGAGGACAAGGCGCCGTTTCTGGCGCATTTCCCCCGCTCCTGCCTGCATTGCGACGACGCGCCCTGCGTCACCGTCTGCCCCACCGGCGCCAGCTACAAGCGGGCCGAGGACGGCATCGTGCTGGTGAACGAGGACCATTGCATGGGCTGCGGCCTGTGCGCCTGGGCCTGCCCCTATGGCGCGCGGGAGATGGACCCGGTGGCGGGCGTCATGAAGAAATGCACGCTGTGCGTCGACCGCGTCTACAACGAGACCCTGGCGGAGGAGGATCGCGTCCCCGCCTGCGTGCGCGCCTGCCCGGCCGGCGCCCGGCATTTCGGCGACCTCAACGATCCGGGCAGCGACGTGTCGCGCCTCTCCGCCGCCCGCGGCGGGATGGAGCTGATGCCCGAGCAGGGCACGCGCCCGGTCAACCGCTACCTGCCGCCGCGGGCCAAGGACGAGGCGGTGTTCGACCTGGTGGCGCTGGCTGCGGCGCCGGAGACGGCGGACCCGGCCGCGGGCTCGTCCGCGGCCTCGAGCGGCGCGCCCGCAGGCGCGCTGGGCTGGCTCGACGCCGCCCTGGCGAAGCTGGGCTGAGGAGGCCGCCGCCATGCATCCCGCCCCCTCGCTGATCGTGTTCACGACGCTCTCGGGCCTCGGCTTCGGCCTGATGGTGTTTCTGGGCCTTTTCGGCGCCCATGGGGCCGAGGCCGGGTCCGTGCCGATGATCTACTCTGCCCTGGCGCTGGCGCTGGCCGGGATCGGACTGATGGCCTCGGCCGCCCATCTCAAGCGGCCCGAGCGGGCCTGGCGCGCGTTCTCGCAATGGCGCAGCTCCTGGCTCAGCCGCGAGGGCGTGCTGGCGGTGACGACGCTCGTCGTCTTCGCCCTCTACGCGGCGCTGTGGAGCTTCGGGGCGGGACGGCCCGCCGGCCTCGGCGCGCTGGCGGCGCTGCTGGCGCTGGCCACCGTCGGCTGCACCGCGATGATCTATGCGCAGCTGCGCACCGTGCCGCGCTGGGCGCATTGGTCGACGCCGGCGCTGTTCGTGGCGCTGGCGCTGGCCGGGGGCGCGATGCTGGCGGGAGAGACGGAGACGGCCGGCGTGCTGCTTCTGATCGGCTTCGCGCTGCAGGTGCTGCACTGGCGGCGCGGCGACGGGGCCTTCGCCGCCTCGGGCAGCGACATCGGCACGGCGACGGGGTTGGGCGCCTTCGGCGCGCCGCGGCAGTTCGAGGCGCCGCATACAGGCGCCAGCTATCTGACGCAGGAAATGATCCACGTGGTCGGGCGCCGCCGCTCCGCCGCGCTGCGGCGCGTGGCGGCGGCGCTGGGCTATCTCGTCCCCGCGCTGGTGTTTCTGACGCTGGAGGCCTGGCCGCTGAAGCACACGGTCGCGGGCCTCGCCGTCCTGCTGCATGTGGCGGGCGTGATGGCCTCGCGCTGGCTGTTCTTCGCCGAGGCGGAGCATGTGGTGGGCCTCTACTACGACCGCCGGGCGGCGTGAGATACTTTCCGCTGTTCCTGGATTTCGCCGGCCGCACCGCGCTGATCGCCGGCGGCGGCGAGCAGGCGGCGCAGAAAGCCCGGCTGCTGGGGCGAACCGAGGCGGTGCTGGCGCTGATGGCGCCGGAGCTCGATGCGGAGCTGAGCGCCCTGGTCGCGTCGGGGCGCGCGCGGCACGTGGCGGCGACCTATGACGAGGGCGAGGTGGACGGCGCCTTCGCCGTCTTCTGCGCGTCCGGCTGCGTGGGGGTCGACGCCTGGATCGCGGCGCGGGTGCAGGCACGCGGCGGCGTGGCCAACGTGGTCGACAAGCCGCGCCTGTGCAGCGCCATCACGCCAAGCCTGGTGGATCGCGATCCGCTGGTGGTCGCCATCGGCACCGAAGGGGTGGCCCCGGTGCTGGGCCAGCGCGTGAAGACGGCGGTGGAAATCGCGTTGGAGCCTGATCTCGGCACGTTTCTGCAGGGGCTGCGCGCGCTGCGGCCCCGGATGATGGAGCGGGCGCTCGCGCCCTCGCGCCGGGCGTTCTGGAACTGGATCATGGACGGGCCGCGCGCCCGGGCGGCGGGCGGCGATCTGGACGGCGCCCTGGCAGAGGTCGCGGCGGCGCTGGAGGCCGGCGGCGTCCCGCAGGCCGGGGGGGCGCCGCAGGTCGGGAGGGCGGGGCGGCTGACGCTGATCGGGCTGCCCGAGGCGGCGGATCTGCTGCCGCTGCGCGCGGTCAGGCGCCTGCAGGAGGCGGACCTGGTGCTGCACCCGCCCGGACGCGGCGCCGAGGTTCTGGAACTGGCGCGCCGGGATGCGGAGCGCGAGGCGGAGCAGGATTGGGCCGCGCGGGCCGCCGAGGCCCAAGCGGAGGGGTTGGACGTCGCCGTGCTGTGCGACGCGCAGGCGCTGGGCGCCGGGCCGGCGGGGGCGGAGCGCCTGGGGCCGGCCGCCGGCCTCTGACCCGGCCGAGCGCCGTATGGCCGACCCCGCGCCGGCCTTGCCGAAGCCCCGCCCGCCCACCCCGCTTCGGCAAGGCCGGCGCTGCGCGCTGAGGTTTCGCGCCACCGCAGACGCCGCCCCCCAGCCGGAGGCGGGTGGGGGGGGCGGGGCCTCCGGCTGGGGGGCGGCGGCGGGCGGCGGCGGGCCGCTCGGGCGTCAGGGCGCCGTGGCGCGCGCGGCGATGGCCTCGAAGATCGCGTCGAGCTCGCCGGCCATGGCGGCGAGATCGGGGCCGGCCTCCGCCGCATAGGGGGCGAAGACGAAGCCGGGCGTCTTCCAGCTGAGCGTCGCCGAGCCGTCCGCATCCTCGGTGACGTAGAACCGGATCGGCGCCTCGATCATCGCGGCGGGGAAGAGGCGCACCGCGCGCACCGCGAAATCGTTGCGGTAGACGCCCAGCACGCGGTTGCCGGGGATGGTCTCGCCCCGCTTGGCGGCGACCTTGGTGGGGCCGGCCTCGG
>JBCBYE010000212.1:0-6939 GCA_039816075.1 Pseudomonadota bacterium
CCCCGCCCCACCCCGCCGAGGCGCTGGCCTTCGCCGCGGCGCTCCGTAAAGTTCTGCCCAACAGGTCGCGACGGCGCGGCCGAAAACAGGTGCTGGGGAGGCCGCCATGATCCGCATCGACGACGCCAACACGCTCTACGCCATCGCCCATGCGCCGACGCGCGCGGGCGCGCCCACCTTCGTCTTCGTCAACGCCATCACCGGCACGACCGACCATTGGGAGGCGGCCGTCGCCCCCGCCCTGCGCGAGGCCGGCTTCGGCACGGTCTCCTACAACCTGCGCGGCCAGGCCGGCTCGGACTTCGCGCCGGGGACGGAGCTGACCGACGCCCTCATCATCGAGGATCTGGGCCGCGTCGCGGCGGAGCTGGGCGGCGCCAAGCCCATCCTCGTCGGCCTCTCCATCGGCGGCCTCTACGCCGCGCGCGCGCATCTGGGCGGCGCCGCCTGCGCCGGTCTCGTGCTGCTCAACACCCTGCGCGAAATCGGCCCGCGTATCGCCTGGGTGAACGACGCGCTGCCCGTCGTCGCGTCCAGGCTCGGCATGGCGGTCTTCGGCGACGTCATGAGCCCGATGATCCTGAACCCCGAGGCGCTGAGCGGCGCGCGCCCCAACGCCTTCTCCCAGGACTACGAGCCTCTGCCCGCCGACAGCGGCCTGATGAACATCATCCGCAACTCCCCGGCGACCGACTGGAACGCCGACTGGGCCGCGATCTCCGTCCCGACCCTCGTCGTCACCGGCCATTGCGACCGCGTCTTCCGCGACCCCGAGGTGATCGACCGTCTCGCCGCCCTGATCCCCGATGCGCGGCGCGAGGAATGGCCCGATTGCGGCCACATGGTTCCCGTGGAACGGCCGGACCGGCTCGCCGCCTCGCTCAAAGCCTTCGGGGCGGAGATCGAAGCGTGACCATCGCCCCGCGCTGGGCCTACGCCGCCGTCCTTCTGGGCGTCTTCGGGCATGCCAGCTCCGAATTCTTCGCCGTTCTCTCGGGCGTGTCGGGGCCGGAGGCGTCGGTCTGGCGCTATCTGATCGGGGGCTTCGGCCTGGTGCTGTGGGCGCTGTGCTACGCCGACAGCCGCGATCTGCTGACCCCGATGCGCAAGGACGGGCTGCGCATCACGCTGCTGTCGATCTGGGGGATCACGATCACCTACCTGCTGTTTCACTGGTCGCTGGACTACGCGACGGTGATCCAGGTGGCGACGGTGGTCACGACCATCCCCATCTTCGTGGCGCTCGCCAACTGGGTCGTGAACGGCCAGCGCCCCGGGCAGGTCAAGATCGCCACCGGCGCTCTGGCCACGCTGGGGGTGGTGCTGCTCATCACCGACGGCGCGGTGGAGGCGCTGGCCGGCGATGCGGGCACGCTGATCGGCATCGCCATGGCCATCGGCTGCGCCGCCTCCGGCTCGTTCTACTCGGTCATCGTCAAGCCGGTGATCGCCGAACACGGGGCCATGCGCATCATCGCGCTGTCGATGATGATCGGCGGCGTGGGCCTGTGGCTGCTGGTCGGGGCCGCCTGGGGGATCTGGGTGGACCCCACGACGATGTTCGACCGACCCGCGGTCGCCGGCTGGTCGCTGCTGATCCTGGCGCTCTGGAACACCACGGTCACGCAGCTGGTCTGGTTCGGCGGCCTCGCCGCGGCGCCGGACATCACGCGCGCCAGCTACCTCTTCTTCCTCAAGCCCGTCATCGCCGCCGCGCTCGCCATTTTGATCCTGGCCGAATTCCCGTCGGCCTTTCAGGTCGGCGCCATCGTGGTCGTCGCCGGCTCGGTCCTGGTGGAGATGTTCTGGGAACGGCTCAGGCCGCGACGCGCCGCCTGACGCGCGACGGGCGGGCCGCCAGGAACAGGCCCAGCGTCACCAGCGCGATTCCGGCCAGCTCCGCCGGCCGCGCCTCCGCCCCCAGGGCCGCGACGCTCATCAGCAGGGCCGATCCCGGCACCAGCGCCGGCAGCAGCGACGCGCGCGCCGCGCCCAGCGCGGCGACCGCCGCGAAATAGGCGAAGAACGAGCCGACGCCGCCGATCATCCCCTGAAAGAACGCCTGCCCCGCCAGGCTCGCCGCCGGCATGTCCAGGATCGCGGGGCCGGAGCCCAGCAGCGCGTTCACCGGCCACACGCAGACGAAGCTCAGCGCCCCCACCGCCACCGTCCCGGACAGCGGGTCCACCCGCCAGCGGCGCATCATCGCCGTGAACATCGACCAGGTCAGGCCCGTGGCGACGAACAGGGCGTCGCCGATCAGCACCTCCGACACGCCCAGCGTCACCAGGTCGAAGCCCGACAGCACCGCCAGACCCGCCATCATCACGCCCCCGCCCAGCCAGTGCCGGCGCCCCACCTTCTCGCCCAGCCACAGAACGCCCAGCAGCGCCCCCCCGATGAAGGCCGCGGCCGGCGCGAACAGCAATCCGTGGGACAGCGAGGCGTACTGGTAGCCCGACGACGACAGCACCGCGAACAGCGGCCCCCCCAGCAGCATCAGCACCGCTGTCTGCTTGAACGTCGGCAGCTTGGCCCGGAACCGCGGCAGCAGCAGCAGCGGCACGAAGACCAGTCCGCCCACGCCGAATCGCAGCAGCGAGAGGTCGGCGGGCCGAAACCCCTCGTCGATCCCCTGCTTGGCCGCCACGTTGTAGGCCGCCCAGAACAGCACCGTCAGCGCCCCGAACATCGCCGCCTGCCAGCTCAGCGGCGGACCGCCCGGCGGCAGATCGCC
Organism: Pseudomonadota bacterium; assembly: GCA_039816075.1. Classification (GTDB taxonomy): domain Bacteria; phylum Pseudomonadota; class Alphaproteobacteria; order Rhodobacterales; family Rhodobacteraceae; genus Albimonas. Next base: position 2,738 of record JBCBYE010000212.1, read on the forward strand.
GACGGCCGGCGGCGCGGCGGCGCCGGGCGCGCGGGGCGGAAGCATCGGGGCGGGCTCGTCGGTCATGCCTGTCCTGCGGTCGGCCGGCGACGGCGGCCGGGCGGGTCGGGGGCGCCGCTCGGCGATGCGGGCGCGCCAAGGGACGTCGGCGAACGCGGCCGCGCAAGGCCTCCGACGGATGTCTCGGAAAATATTCACATTCGCGAACGACGTCGCCACTCACCAATTCAGGGGAGGCCGTCGCGCCGCGCCCGCCCCCGCGCGCCCCGGGACCACGCCCGCCCCGCCCGAACGGTCCCGCAGAACGACGGATTGCGACGCCGCATCGTCTCAAACGGGCGGCGCCGGCGCCGCGCGCGGCCTAGGCTCGAACCCAAACAGGGAGATCCGCGCCATGACCCAGCATTACCGCGCCATCGTCGTCGGAGGGGGCGTCGTCGGCTGCTCCGTCCTCTACCACCTCGCCAAAAAGGGCTGGACGGACGTCTGCCTGCTCGAACGCGACGTGCTCACCTGCGGCTCCACCTGGCACGCGGCGGGCGGCTTTCACACGCTCAACGGCGATCCGAACGTCGCCAAGCTGCAGCAGTACACGGTCAATCTCTACAAGGAGATCGAAGAGCTCTCGGGCCTCAGCTGCGGCCTGCACCTGACCGGCGGCGTGCAGCTGGCCAAGACCAAGGACCGCATGGACGCCCTCAAGCAGGCCGTCGCAAAGGGCCGTTACATGGGCATGGACGAGCTGGAGCTCGTCTCCCCCGAATGGACGGCCGAACGCTTTCCCATCATGGACCCCAAGCAGTTCCTGGGCGGCATGTGGGACCCGATCGAGGGGCATCTCGATCCCTCCGGCACCACGCAGGCCTACGCCAAGTCGGCCAGGATCCTCGGCGCCACGATCAAGGAGCATGTGAAGGTCGAGGCGATGACCCGGCGCGTGAACGGCACGTCGCAATGGGTCGTGACCACCGATCAGGGCGAATTCACCTGCGATCACGTGGTCAACGCCGGCGGCCTCTGGGCGCGGGAGGTCGGCCGCATGGTCGGCCTCGAACTCCCGGTCCTGGCGATGGAGCATCACTACCTGCTGACCGAAACCGTCCCCGAGGTGGTCGAGTACAACGAGAGCACCGGGCAGGAGATCATCCACGTCATCGATTTCGAGGGGGAGATCTATTCCCGCCAGGAACGCGACGGCGTGCTGCTGGGCACCTACGAACGCGCGGCGACGCCGTGGTCGCCCAAGACCACGCCCTGGGACTTCAAGGCCGAACTCCTGCAGCCCGATTTCGACCGCATCGCGCCCAGCCTGGAGGTCGGGTTCCAGCACTTCCCCGCCATCGAAAACGTCGGCATCCGCCAGGCCATCAACGGCCCCTTCACCTTCGCGCCAGACGGCAACCCGCTCGTCGGCCCGGTGCGGGGGCTGCCTGGGTTCTGGTGCGCCTGCGCGGTCATGGCCGGCTTCTCCCAGGGCGGCGGCGTGGGCCTCGCCCTCTCCAACTGGATGGTCGACGGCGATGCGGGCTTCGACGTCTGGGGCATGGACGTCTCGCGCTTCGGCAGCTGGGCCACGCTCAGCTACACCAACGAAAAGGTGCGCGAGAACTACTCCCGCCGCTTCCGCATCCGCTACCCCAACGAGGAACTCCCCGCCGCCCGCCCCCTGCGCACCGGCGCCCTGCATGACCGCCACGTCGCGCTGAACGCCCAGATGGGCGCCAGCTTCGGCATGGAGGTTCCGCTGTGGTACGCGCCCCAGGGCGTGACCGACGAATTCTCGTGGCGCCGCTCCAACGACTTCGATCACGTGGCGGCGGAGGTGAAGGCGGTGCGCGACGGCGTCGGCCTCCTCGACATCTCCGGTTTCGCCAAGCTCTCCGTCACCGGCCCCAATTCGAAGGCCTGGCTCGACAAGATCTTCGCCTGCAAGCTGCCCGCCCCCGGCCGCATGGCCCTCGCGCCCATGCTGAAGGAGGACGGCAAGCTGATCGGCGACTTCACCATCGCCTGCCATGACGATCAGCGCTGGTTCCTCGCCGGCTCCGGCATCGCCGAGGAATACTACCTGCGCTGGTTCGACCGGCACGCCATGGACGGGGTGCAGATCGAGAGCTTGGGCCTCGGCTGGTGCGGCGTCTCCATCGCCGGGCCCAAGGCGCGCGACCTGCTGGCCAAGGTCACCGGCGAGGACGTCTCGCACGAGGCCTTCAAGTTCATGGCCCATCGCGATCTGGAGATCGGGCACGCCCCCTGCGTGGTCGGCCGCGTCACCTATACCGGCGATCTGGGCTACGAGATCTGGATGCGCACGGATTACGCCCGCTACGTGTGGGACCTGCTGATGGAGGCGGGCGAGGCGCTCGACATCCGTCCCTTCGGCCTGCGCGCCCTCAACTCCCTGCGCCTCGAAAAAAACTGGGCGAGTTGGGGCCGCGAATACCGCCCCGTCTACGGCCCGCTGGAGGCGGGGCTCGGCCGTTTCGTCGCCTACGACAAGCCGGCGGACTTCATCGGCAAGGCCGCGGCGCAGGCCGAAAAGGCCTCGGGCGGCGCGCTGCGGCTCATCACGCTGACGGTGGACGCCGCCGATGCGGACGTGGTCGCCGACGAGCCGATCTGGTTCCAGGGCGAGGTGAAGGGCTGGGTGACCTCCGGCGGCTACGCGCACAACGCCGCGCGCTCCATGGCGCTGGGCTACGTGCCCAAGGAGATCGCGGGCGAGCCCGAAGGCTGGCAGATCGAGATCCTGGGCGAGCTGCGCGAGGCGCGCCTTCAGGCCACCCCGATCTTCGACGCCAACGCCAGCCGCATGCGCAGCTGATCCGGCGCGACTGCGGGGCCCTCGGGCCCCGTTCGCGGCCCGGCGCGCCTTGCGGATGCGCAGCCCCCCAACGGCGCGCGATGCGCCCCTCGAAACGCGAAACGGCCCGGTCGCCTGGCGACCGGGCCGTTTTCGTCGTCGCCTCGCGCCGCGGCTCACTCCGTCGGGGCGAGGTCCACCTGCGCCGCGGCGGGCGCCGCAACCGCCGTCGCATCGCCCTCGGCGACGTCGTCAGCGACGTCGTCGGCGGCGGCTTCGATCTCCGCCTCGGTCTTGGGCACCAGAACGCCGAAGGGCAGCGCGGAGATCGCGGTGAACGTGCCGCCGGCCGCAGGGGCCTCTCCGCCTTCCACGCGAAAGCCGGACGGTCCGCCGTCGCCCACCGCGGCGGCGCGCACCTGCGCCTCCGGCTCCAGCGACCGGATCGGCGTGCCGGAGGCGCTGCCCAGCGCCGCCGATTCGGTCACGACCACCAGCGTCACCTCCGCCTCGCGGCACTGATCGCCCGAGGCCACGCAATAGCTCAGCCGCTGCGGCCCGTCGCAACCGGCGCCGGCCTCGTAGGCCAGCGCGCCGTCGCGCCGATATGCGATCCCGCAAGACGGAACATCGGTGATGAGCATGCGCGCGCCGTCGCCGGGCTGCGCGCCCTCGTCGTTCGCCGTCACATCGATGAGATAGGACCCGCCCGCCGCCACGGTGACGATATCGTCGCGCGGCACATAGGCCGTCGCCATCCCGAAATCGCCGAATAAATCGCCCCGCTGGGCGACCGCCCCCAGCGCGATTGTTAAAACGACCCCGGTGAGGATCGTCATGAGTCTGTCGTCGCCACGCACGCCATTACTCCGACCCGGACACACACGCTCACTTACAGGGTGGAAGGTTACCCTCGGGCGAACGGGATGGCCAGAAAAATCGTTCAGATTTCGGACAGATTCCTGAACATCGGGTTACCCGACCCGATCTTTGCGGCCGCGCCGAGGCGCGCTAGGGTCATCCCCGGGGCGGCCGGACGGCCTCGGCGCCGGCGCCCCGCTCGAAACCTTTGATATCGGCGGAGAAAGCCATGAAGTTCGGCGTTGGACAGCCGCTGCGGCGCAAGGAGGACGATCGCTTCCTGCGCGGCGAGGGGCGGTATGTGGACGACATCGGCGCGCCCGGTCAGCTTCATGCGCAGTTTCTGCGCTCGCCCGCGGCGCATGGGCGAATCACCTCCGTCGATCTCGACGCCGCCCGCGCCGCGCCCGGCGTGCGCGCCGTCTACGCCCATGCGGACATCGACGGGCGGCTCTTCCCCTTGGGCAACGACTTTCCCATGGAAACGCCCGACGGTCCCCCCGCGGCGGTGACCATGCCGCACCTGGCCGCGGACGCC
>JBCBYE010000850.1:0-1603 GCA_039816075.1 Pseudomonadota bacterium
CAGGGTCGCGCGAATGGCCTGTCCGATCTGCAAATCCCCCGCCACGGCGCAATACCGGCCCTTCTGCTCGCGCCGCTGCGCCGACGTGGACCTGGCGCGCTGGCTGAACGGCAGCTACGCCGTGCCGGCCGAAGAAGAGGACATGCCCGAGGCCGAGGACGCAGTCCGAGAGGCCGGCGGCCGGCCCGAACGCGGCGAGCGCTGAGCCCCCGCGCGCACCTCTTGCCTCCCCCGCGACGATCCCCTAATCACCGCGCCAGAGGCCCGGGTAGCTCAGTTGGTAGAGCAGCGGATTGAAAATCCGCGTGTCGGTGGTTCGAATCCGCCCCCGGGCACCATCCCCTTTCCGGCGTGCGGCCTGCTCTGTTTCGCCATGGGCCGGCCCTTCGGCGTCAACGGCCCGGCCCGTTGGAATGCCGCATCGTCTCAGCCGTTTGGCTGTTCGCGGTGAAGGTCAGATCCACCTCGACCCCAGGTCGAATTCCTCGACATCGGAGAAGGCATCTCGGTCGACGCTCGGCGGCGCCCGATCGTCTTCGGACACGACGCCGCGCGCGAGGCCGGTCGGCGTCAGACCGTCGGCGTCGGAGGCGTGGAAGACGCCATCGGCGGTCGACCCCGGCGCGCGCGGGTCGAACTCGATCACGAATTGCAAGACCGGAACGGGGCCGAAGGGGCCGGGAGCGCCGTCGATGTCGACGAAGGTCGAGAGCTCCATCGCTCCGGGGGGAAGCGCGTCGAGGACCACCGGCGTCGGCGTGGGGGAGACAGCGGGACCGGCGAAGGCCGAGGCGGACGGTCGTATCGGCCGCCGCCGCCCTCCCGCCCGTCCACGCCGTCCGTCCCTTGCGGGCGGTCATCGCGCGCGGTCCCCTCGATCAGGTTGGCGACCGCGGCGATGTCGGAGGTGGTGAAGCTGAAGGTCGAGGCATCGCCCGCGATGCTCCCCGGAAACGAAACGCCGCCCTCGTTCACGAACGCGACGTCGTCGATCTCCACCGCGTAGCGCATGTCCGGCTCGGAGACGCCGGACGGCGGCGCGGTTTCGGTCCAGATCTCCACCGCCTCCGCGGGCGCGTCGATGGCTCCGCCGCCGGCCAGATCGGTCAGGCGATGGAGGCGTGCGAGGTCACCGTCGTCGGGGAACCAGGCGAGGATGTAGAGCGGGCCGCCCGGCCCCGTGGCGGCCGCGATGTCGACGGACGCGCCGGACTTCATCTCGTCGCAGAAGAAGGGCGTGACCTTGTCGGGCGTGATGTCGCCGCGGCCGTCGAGATCTTGGATCCGGTGCACCACATCGGGGGCTGCGCCGGTCAGGTCGGAGACGAGGACGTGCCGGCGTTGGTGATGTGGATAGCCCCGTCCGCCCCGGCCACCACGCCGTTCGGCGTGACCCGCGGCAGGCCGCGGGCCTTGGCGGAGGAAAACCGGACCCTTGCCCCTCCGGCATCCTGCGCGTCGCGGTCGTCGTTGCGGTCCTCCCCCACGAAGACCGCGTCGGCGGACCCGTCGGCGACGAAGACCTGTCCGGCCGCGCCGAAACGGATCGAGAAGACGTTTCGGGTGGGCGAGGCGAGACCGGAGGCGTTCGCGGCGTCGCAGA
>JBCBYE010000463.1:0-4020 GCA_039816075.1 Pseudomonadota bacterium
CGTCGACAACACCACCGCGAGCGCCGAGGTCGCCCGGGAGCTGCACGCGGCCGCCGCGGCCAAGGGCGCCGGCTTCGTCGACGCGCCGGTCTCGGGCGGTCAGGCGGGCGCCGAGGGCGGCGTGCTCACCGTCATGTGCGGCGGCGAGGACGCGGTTTTCGCCAAGGCCGAGCCGGTGATCATGAGCTACGCCCGCGCCTGCCGCCTGCTGGGCGGGCCGGGCGCGGGGCAGCTTGCGAAGATGGTCAACCAGATCTGCATCGCGGGGCTGGTCCAGGGCCTGTCGGAGGGCCTTGCGTTCGCGCAGAAGGCGGGGCTGGACGGCGAGGCGCTGGTCGACGTCATCTCCAAGGGCGCGGCCGGGTCCTGGCAGATGGAGAACCGGCACAAGACCATGATCGCCGATCATTTCGAGCATGGCTTCGCCGTGGACTGGATGCGCAAGGATCTGGCCATCTGCCTGGAGGAGGCGCGCCGCAACGGCGCCTCGCTGCCCGTCGCCGCGCTGGTCGACCAGTTCTACGGCGAGGTGCAGAAGATGGGCGGCGGGCGCTGGGACACCTCCGCCCTCGTCAAGCGCCTGACGTGAAGACGCTGGACGCGCGCCTGCCGGCGGGGATCGCCCGGCGGCGGGTGGCGACGGCGACGGGGCTCGACGTTCATTATCTGGAGTGCGGGGCGGGGGCGGATCGGCCGCTCGCCCTGCTGCTGCACGGCTTTCCGGAGCTGGCGTTCTCCTGGCGCAAGGTCATGCCGGCGCTGGCGGAGGCCGGCTTTTACGTCGTCGCGCCCGATCAGCGCGGCTATGGCGCCACGACCGGCGCCGACGTGTCTTGGACCGCGGATCTGGAGGCGACGGCGGCGCCGGCGCTGGTGCGCGACGCGCTGGCCTTTCTGGACGCGATCGGGCGGGGGCGGGCGGAGTATCTGGTCGGCCATGATTTCGGCAGCGTCGTCGCGGCCTGGGCGGCGCTGATGCGGCCCGACGCCTTCGGCCGCGTGATGCTGATGAGCGCGCCGTTCGCGGGACCGCCGGGCTGGGCGCCGCGACGGTCGCTGCACGATCTCGACGTTGATCTGGCGCGGCTGGCGCGGCCGCGGCGGCACTACCAGCTCTACTTTTCCGAGGCGCGGGCGAATGCGGAGATGACGGGCGCGCCGGGCGGCGTGGCGGCCTTCATCCGGGCCTATTCCCATATGAAGAGCGGCGATTGGGCGGGGAACGCGCCGGTTCCGCTGGCGGAGCTGAGCGCCGAGGCGATGGCGGGCCTGCCGGGCTATTACGTCATGGCGCGCGGCGCCTCGATGCCCGAGACGGTCGGGCCGGAGGCGCCGGCGGCGCCCGCGGCGTGGCTGCCGGACGCGGACCTGGCGGTCTATGCGGAGGCGTTCGGCCCGGGCTCGTCCAGCAACGGGTTTCAGGGCGGGCTGAACTGGTATCGCGCGCAGGTGGATCCCGCGCAGGCGGCGCGCCTGCGGCTGTGGGCCGGCGCGCGCGTCGCGATCCCGGCGGCCTTCGTGGGCGGCGCCAAGGATTGGGGCATCCACCAGATGCCCGGCGCGCTGGAGGCGATGGCCGGCGGCGCCTGCGCCGATTGGCGCGGCACGACGCTGATCGAGGGCGCGGGGCACTGGGTGCAGCAGGAGGCGCCGGAGGCCACGGCGCGGGCGCTGCTGGCCTTCGCGCAGGGCTGAGGCGCGGTCCGCCGCGGCGTAACGATTGACGTTCGCGTCACCTTTGCCTAGGCCTTGCGGGCGCGCCGCGCCGCGCCCCCGCCGCGAAGGATGCCTTTCGATGACCGATCTTGTCCGCACCGAACTCGACGGCCGCGTGCTGCGCCTGACGCTGGCGCGCCCGGAGAAGCTGAACGCGCTGACGCAGGACATGTACGCCGCGCTCGCCGACGGCCTGGAGCGGGCGGCGGCGGAGGCGGAGGTGCGCGTCGTCGTCGTGACCGGCGAGGGCGAGACCTTCACCGCCGGCAACGACCTGAAGGATTTCGCCGCCGGGCCGCGGGGCGACGGCCCGCCGCCGGTGATCCGGTTCCTGCAGGCGGTGCGCGATTGCCCCAAGCCGGTGATCGCGGCGGTGAACGGGCCGGCCGTGGGCGTGGGGCTGACGATGCTGCTGCATTGCGACCTGGCCTTCGCGGCGGAGACGGCCACGTTCCGCGCGCCCTTCGCGCAGATCGGCCTGGTGCCGGAGGCGGGATCGTCGCTGCTGCTGCCGCAGGCGCTGGGCCTGGCCTGGGCGAACGATCTGCTGATCGCGGGGCGTGTTCTGACGGCGGCGGAGGCGCTGTCGGCGGGGCTGGTGAGCCGCGTCTACGCGCCCAAGACGTTGGCTAAGGAGACCGCGCGCACCGCCGCGTCGGTGGCCGCGCAGGCGCCCGAGGCGACGCGCCTGACCAAGGCGCTGATCCGGTCGCAGCGCGAGGCGGTGGCCGAGCGGATGGAGCGGGAGGGCGAGCTGTTCGCGGCCCGGCTGCGCTCCGCCGAATTCATGGAGGCTGCGGCGGCCTTCATGCACAAACGCGCCCCCGACTTCGGCTGACGCGGGAGCGCCGGCGCGCTGCCGGCCGCCCCGAACGCCTTGCCTGGCGGCAAGAGCGTCGGCCCGCCCGCCAGCCTGCGCCGGCGAGGCCGGGCGACGACGGCCGCGTGGCCCCCCCCAGAAGCCGGCTCGGTCCTCTGCGGGAACGCCGACCCCAAGTCCGAACCCCTGAGACCTGGCCGGCCGGCGACGCCGGCCGCGCCACGAGGGCGCGCCGCATCGGAGCTGCGGCTTCGGCGCAGCGTTCCCGAGGGGCGCGCCCCCTGCAGGACGGCTCAGCGCTTGATGCGGGTGAATTTCGCGCCGCCCAGGCTCACGCCCGCCAGCAGCCCGGTCTGTCCCCAGGTCACGGAGATCACGGGGTTGCGCGAGGTGGTGGTGTCGAGCGCGGCGACGAGGCCGTCCTCGGGCGTGGTGACCTCGGCCTCGGCCTCAAGCTCCCACCCTTCGGAGCGGCGGAAGCGTTCCAGCGCCGAGGTGGTCATGAAGAACAGCGCTTGGTCGAATTTCTGGGCGCCGGCCTGAAAGCCGAAGCTGCCTTTGGCGAGCGAGTAGAAGGCCACGGTCGCGCCGTTGAGGCGCAGCGCGCCTTCGCCGTAGGCGCCGCCCAGCAGGAAGCTCGCCTCGGTCACGTCGGGCGTGACCAGCACGCCCTTGGCGCGCTCCAGCAGCTCGGACGCGCCGGCGACGTTCTGCTTGAGGCGCTTCATGGCCAGATCGACCTTGAGGTCGATGACCTGGCCGTCTTCGCCGGCGCGGGTGGCCCAGGCGGGCAGGGCGGCGGACGCCGCCGCGGCGGCGGCGGCGAGCAGCGCCGCACGGCGGCGCGCATCGAAACGGGTCATGAGACTGCTCTCCTCTTCGAACGGGGTCTTGCCTGCGGGTCCCTCTGATCCGGGGACGTTGGCGGGCAGTCTACCGCGCCGGGGCGGCCTTGTCGCCTGTTTCGCGCGCGGCGCCGGTCAGCGCGCCGGGGTCACGCGCAGCAGGCGGCCCTCGCCGTCGTCGGTCAGCAGCCAAAGGGCGCCGTCGGGGCCGGAGCGGACGTCGCGGATGCGGCCGAAGGCGCCGTCGAAGAGGGGTTCGTCGCGCAGGATCTGTCCGTCTTCGACGTCCAGCCGCGCGACGCGGGCGCCGCGCAGGGCGCCGACGAAGAGATCGCCGCGCCATTGGGGGAAGAGGTCGCCGTCGTAGAAGGCCGCGCCGGAGGGGGCGATGGAGGGGTCCCAGTAGAAGAGCGGCTGCTCCATTCCGGGCTTGGACGCGCCCTTGCCGATGCGTCCGCCGGAATAGTGGCGACCGTAGGAGATGACGGGCCAGCCGTAGTTGCGGCCCGCCTCGGGCCGGTTGACCTCGTCGCCGCCGCGCGCCCCGTGCTCGACAGTCCAAAGCCGCCCTTGCAAGTCCAGCGCGGCGCCTTGGGGGTTGCGGTGGCCGTAGCTCCAGATTTCCGGCTGCGCACCCGC
>JBCBYE010000228.1:0-6653 GCA_039816075.1 Pseudomonadota bacterium
GGCCCGGCCGACCGCGACGCCCCTTTCGGCCCCGGAAAGCGACTGTCTGCGAATGGACGTGTCCAGCCCTCGCGACCTCGGCGACGTCGACGACGCCGCGTTGATGCAGCGCGTCGCCGAGGCGCGCGACCGCGACGCCTTCATCGAGCTGTTCCGCCGCTATGCCGGGCGGGTGAAGGCGTTCCTGATCCGCGCCGGCGCCTCGCCCGACATGGCCGACGAGGCGGCGCAGGACGTCATGGTCAGCCTGTGGCGCCGCGCGGGCCAGTACGACGCGGCCAAGGCCGGCGTCTCCACCTGGATCTTCGCCATCGCGCGCAACCGGCGCATCGACCTGATCCGACGCCAGGCGCGCCCGGCGCCCGATCCCGAAGACCCGCTGTTTCAGCCGGATCCGGAGCCGGACCCCGCCGACACCGCCGCCGCCGCCGCCCGCGACGCCCGCGTGCGCGAGGCGCTCGGCGCCCTGTCGGAGGATCAGCGCGAGGTGGTGCGCCTCGCCTTCTACGGCGGCCTCACCCAGACCGAGATCGCCGAGAGCGTCGGCGCCCCCCTGGGCACGGTCAAATCCCGCCTGCGCCTGGCCTTCGGCCGCCTGCGCGCCGCGCTGGGCGACGATTTCGAGCAGGAGCTCTACGATGACTGACGCCGTCCCGCTGGTGGAGGTCTGGCGCGGCGCCTTCGTCGAGGGGCTGCATCGCGGCCATGCGGTCGTCTGCGATCCCGGCGGCCAGGTGGTGGAGGCCTGGGGCGATCCGGCCCGCGTCACGCTGCCGCGCTCCGCCGTCAAGATGATCCAGGCGCTGCCCCTGGTGGAAAGCGGCGCCGCCGACGCCGCCGGCCTGGGGACGGAGCAGCTCGCCCTCTCCTGCGCCTCCCATTCCGGCGCGCCCATGCATGTGGACCGGGTGCGCGCCTGGCTCGCCGGCCTCGGCCTCGGCGAGGCGGACCTGCGCTGCGGCCCCCAGCCCTCGGGCATGGAGGCGGAGCGGGAGCGCATGATCCGCGCGGGCGAGGCGCCGGATCAGTGCCGCAACAACTGCTCGGGCAAGCATTCGGGCTTTCTGACCCTCTCGCGCCGCCTGGGCGGCGGGCCGGACTACATCGACCCCGACCACCCCGTGCAGCGCGCCGCGCAGGCCGCGATGGAGGCGCTGACCGACGATGTCGGGTTCGGCCATGCGGTCGACGGCTGCTCCGCCCCCAACTTCGCCGCCACGCTGCACGGGCTCGCCCGCGCCATGGCCCGGCTGGCCCGGCCGCGCGACGCGCTGGGCGGGGTCCGCGGCGCGGCGGCCGAGCGTCTGACCCGGGCCATGGCCGCGCATCCGGAACTGGTCAGCGGCGAGGGCCGCGCCTGCGCCGCGTTCATGCGCGCCTGCGGCGGGGGAACCGCCGTCAAGACCGGGGCCGAAGGGGTGTTCTGCGCCATCCTGCCCGTCCAGGGCCTCGGCATCGCGCTCAAGATCGAGGACGGCGCGACGCGCGCCTCGGAATGCGCCATGGCCGCGCTGCTGGTGCGCCACGGCGCCGCCTCGGCCGAGGATCCGCGCATCGCCGCGCGCCTGCACGCCGCATTGCCCAATCGCCGGGGCCTGCGGGTCGCCGGACTGCGCCCCGCCGCGTCTTCGGGGTTAACGCCCTGAGGCGTCAACGCATCCTTCACGACCGCGCTCCAATCTCCGTCGCGGGATGGGAGCGTTTCCGGCGGGGGCCGGAGGCGCAGGAGCGAAAGGACGACCTCATGCACAACGTGCAGAGACTGTCGCCGAGGGCTTTCGAGCCGCGGCTGGACCTCGACGCCGTGGCGGCGCTGGAGGCCATTCAGGGCCCGGAGCCGTCGGGTTACGGCTTCGAAGACGCGCTGATCGACGCCACCGAACGGCTGGTCGTGATCGAGCGCGCGCTGGAGGACGAGAACTGGACGCGCACCGCCCGCGCCGCGCGGGAGCTGGCGCGCATCGCCTCGCGCGCGGGTCTGATCTCCGTCGCCGGCCAGGCGGAGGCGCTGGAGCGCTGCTGCGAGGGCCTCGACCGGCACGCCGCCCATGCGGTGGGGCAGCGCCTGCTGCGCACGTCCGAGGCGGCGCTGTGCTGCATCATGGCCGGCGGCCTCCGCTGACCCGACGGCGGCCCGCGGCGCTCAAGGGGCTGCGGGGCTGCGGGGCTGAGGGGCTGCGGGGCTGCGGGCGCCCCGGCGACGGCAGGCGCCGGCCGGGATCGGGGCCGCGGGCATGACCTGGCCCGGGCGCCTCGACCAGGTCCGACCGCCGGCCCGGCGTCGGGCCAGGGCGCGCTTGCCAGCGGGCGGCGCGGGCGCGATGCTCCGCGGCCGGATCTGCAGCCAAGGACCGCGCCCATGCCCGTCGCGCTCGCCGTCTTCGACGCCTACGGCACGCTCTTCGACGTCGCCGCCGCCGCCCGCCGCCACGCCGAGGCGCCGGGGCGCGAAGCCTTCGCCCAGGTCTGGCCGCGCATCGCCGAACTGTGGCGCCTCAAGCAGCTGCAATACACCTGGCTGCGCGCCACCGCCGGCGTGCACGAGGATTTCTGGCAGGTCACCCAGGACGGGCTCGACTGGGCCATCGAGGCGGTCGGGGGCGAAGGCGCCGGCGTCACGGCGCAGGATCGCCAGGCGCTGCTCGACCTCTATTGGCGGCTGGAGGCCTATCCGGAGGTTCCGCAGATGCTGCGCGACCTCAAGGCGGCCGGCCGCCGGACCGCGATCCTCTCCAACGGCTCCCCCGCCATGCTGCAGGGCGCCGTGGACAGCGCCGGCATCGGCGACGCCCTCGACGCCGTGCTCAGCGTGCAGAGCGTCGGGGTCTTCAAACCCGCGCCCCAGGTCTACGACCTCGTCGGGCGCAGCTTCGGCACGTCCGCGCGCGAGGTCCTTTTCGTCAGCTCCAACGGCTGGGACGCCGCCGCCGCCACCGGCTACGGCTTCCGCACCGTCTGGGTGAACCGCGCGGGCGAGCCCGAGGACCGCCTGCCCTGGCGTCCCGAACGTCAGGCCCGCGACCTGACGGGCGTGCCCGCCCTGGCCGGCTCGCTCTGATGCCGAGGCTGGAGGCGTCCGACGGCCGCAAGCTCTTCTACCTCGACGAGGGCCAGGGGCCCGTGGTCCTCTGCCTCGCCGGGCTCACCCGCAACCGCCGCGACTTCGACGCCGTGGCGGCGCGGCTGACCGACCGGTTCCGCGTCCTGCGCCTCGACAGCCGCGGCCGCGGCGGGTCCGAGCGCGCGCTGGATCCCGCGGCCGAGTACGACCTCATGGTGGAGACGGGCGACGCCCTGCACCTTCTCGACACGCTCGGCATCGCGCGCGCCGCCGTCATCGGCACCTCGCGCGGCGGGCTCCTCGCCGGCCTCATGGCCTCCCTGCGCCCCGGCCTGCTCGGCGCCGTCGCCGTGAACGACATCGGTCCGCGGGTGGAGATGGCGGGCCTGCGCCGCATCGCCGGCTATGTCGGCGGCGGCCCGGCCGCGACGTTTCAGACGGCCGCCGAGGGCTTCAGGTCCGCCAACGAGGACCGCTTCCCCGGCATTCCCCTGTCGCGTTGGCTGACCCATGCCCATGCCACCTACGACGACGACGGCGGCCGCCCCGTCTTCGCCTACGATCCGGCGCTCGCCGAGGTCACGCGCGCGGGCGTGGAGGGGCAGGCGGGCGATCATATCGACGCCTCCGCCGCCTTCGCGGGCCTCGCCGCGACGCCCCTTCTGGTGATCCGCGGCGCCCGTTCCGACATCCTCTCGGCCGACACGGCGCAGGCCATGGTCGCCGGCCGCGACGACGCCGCCGTGGTGGAGGTCGCCGATCGCGGCCACGCGCCCTTCCTCGACGAGCCCGAGGTCGTCGCCGCCCTCGACCCCTTTCTCGACCGGTACGCCGCCCCATGACCGACATCGCCCGCATCCGCGCCGCCGCCGCCCGTCTGGCCCCCGCCGCGCGCCGCACGCCGCTGCTGGAATCGCCCTTTCTGAACGCGGCGGCCGGCCGCCGCGTGCTGGTGAAGGCCGAATGTCTTCAGCACACCGGCAGCTTCAAGTTCCGCGGCGCCTGGTCGGCGCTGACCGCGCTGGACGAGGCCGCCCGCCGCCGCGGCGTCATCGCCTTCTCCTCCGGCAATCATGCGCAGGGCGTCGCCTACGCGGCCAAGCGCCTCGGCGTGCCCGCGGTCATCATCATGCCGCAGGACGCGCCGGCGCTGAAGCTGGCCAACACCCGCGCCTTCGGGGCCGAGGTGGTGCTCTACCGACGCCACGAGGAAAGCCGCGAGGCCATCGGCGAGGCGCTGGCCGCCGAACGCGGCCTCACCCTGATCCGCCCCTACGACCACCCCGACGTGATCGCCGGGCAGGGGACCTGCGGACTGGAGCTGGCCGAACAGGCGCGCGAGGCCGGCGCGACCGAGGCGGACGTCATGGTCTGCACGGGCGGCGGCGGCCTCTCCGCCGGCATCGCCCTGGCGCTGGAGGCCGAGGCGCCCGGCCTGCGCGTGCGCCCGGTGGAGCCCGAGGGCTGGGACGACTGGCGCCTCTCCCTCGCCGCCGGCGCGCCGCGGCCGGCGCCGGGCGACCGCGCCTCGATCTGCGACGCCATCGTCACGCCGGCGCCGGGGGAGCTGACCTGGCCGATTCTCTCCCGCCTCGCCGGACCGGCTCTCGCGGTGTCGGATCAGGACGCGCTCGACGCCATGTGCGCCGCATTCGATCGATTGAAGCTGACGCTGGAGCCCGGCGGCGCCGTGGGCCTGGCGGCGGCATTGTTCCATGGCGAAACCGTCTCCGGCGACGCCGTGATCGCCGTCGTCACCGGCGGCAACGTGGATCGCCCCATGTTCGCCAAGGCCTTGGCCCGCCCCGCGCGCGTCTGAGGGCCGCCGCCGGGCCGCGGCGGGCGGCCGGCGCGTGACGGGCGCACGGGCGAGTCACGCAGCTATCACGCCGAATCACGCCAACTCTTTGTTGACGGTCCTCAGTCAGGGTGTGTGGACCGGTCGGGCGAGGTCTCCGCCCCTGAGGGGGAGCGGCGGCGTCGCCCGGTCCCGGAGCGGCCGATCCCGAGGGGTCGGGGATGGCCGCAGCCGGCGCCGCGTGCTTGTTGGGGAGTGCGCGACGCGCCGCGGAGGGCCGCGCTTCGTTGGGGGGGCGCGGCCCTTTCCCTTTTTGGGGCCACGGTGTCGACCCTTCGAAAGGTCGAGGGCGCGCGCGCCGCTCCCGCGGCGGCGCCTCGGCCGGGCCTCTCGGACCCTCATCGCAGCCCGGCGCCTCGGCCCGCTCCCACGCCCGCGGGCGTCGGACGCCAGAAACGTCGGCGTTCCGGCGGTCGGCACGACCGAAGCAGGCTCGCCCGCCGCCGCCTCCCCTCCGATTACCCCGTCGATCATCCCGTTCCGAAGCGCCAAGACCTCGGCCGAGCGCCGCCCGTCGAAGCCGCGCCGCGCCGCGCAGGCCCAGGCCGGGACGGCGGACGCCTCGGCCGAGGCCGCGCCTCCGCGCCTCGCGCCCCAACGGGCCGAGCGGCGGCGGCCCGAGCCGCCCTTCGCCCGAACGCCGCGCCGATATCGAGACCGACCGCGACGGGGGGCGCAGCCCTCGACGCAACCGAAGCCGCCGAGCGCCCGGCACGCCGACGACGGTCTCACGCACGCAGAACGCCCGCATCCATCGCGCCTGTCCGGGTCCCGCGCGCCGCGCCGCCGGCGCCGTGCAGCAGCAAGCCCGCAGGCCAACCCGCCCGCCGGCCCGCCCAACCACACGCCCCCCCCAGCGCACGCCCGCCCAAGCACACGCCGGGAGGCGCGCCTCTCCCGGCTCGTGAAAGAACGCCCGCCGGGCCGCCCGGCCGTTCGCGGACCCGCACCAATGCTTTCACGCCCATACGCCCGCCAGCACGTCGACATGTCCGCCTGACCGCGAAATGTCCCGCGCCCCGTCCGGATCGAGGCCCCGGGAAGTCGCCCGAGACGTCGCCCGCCGGACGTCGGCTCAGAAGCCGCCCTGCGCAGACCCCGCCGTCCCTCCGTCGGCCCGGATCTCCCGCCGGTAAAAGCCTGCAAGAGGGCAGGGCGAAGGGCGCCCGACTCCCGGCCCCCGCGGGTCGTTCAAGCTCCCCGGGATCGATGAGCGACGCGCCGACGGCTTCGCCCCACCGGAACCTCTCCGCAACCGCGTCGGACCGTGCGCCATACACCATGCCGACCTCGGGACGACCCTCGGAACTTGGCGCAATCCCAGGCCCTCACGCCCGGCCCGATGAACCGAGCGCCGCACCTCATGCCGGACCTTGGGACAGCCTCCGCAACGCGAAGCGACCCCGACCCATGACGCCCAGCCAGATGAACCCAGCAACGCACCTCATGCCGGACCTTGGGACAGCCCTCGCAACGTGAGGCGACCCCGGCCTGTGACGCTCCGCCGGATGAACCGAGCAACGCACCTCATGCTGGACCTTTGGACAGCCTCCGCAACGCGAAGCGACCCCGACCCATGACGCCCCGCCGGATGAACCCAGCAACGCACCTCACGCCGAACCTTGGGACAGCCTCGGCAACGTGAAGCGACCCCGACCCATGACGCCCCGCCGGATCAACTCAGCAACGCAACCCATGCCGAACTTGGGAACAGCCTTCCGAAACCCGAAGCGA
>JBCBYE010000052.1:0-12506 GCA_039816075.1 Pseudomonadota bacterium
CCTGGGCGCGCCCCTGCTCGCCTGGGGCGCCGCACGGGCGGAACGCGCGGCCCCGCCGGCCGGGGCCGCCCCGCCGGCCCGCCCCGGCGTGCGCTTCGCCGCCCTGGCGGAACTGCGCCGCCCGGGCCTGGGGCGCATCGCGCTGGCCTTCGCCTGCACCGGGCTGTGCCACGGCCTTTTGTCCTCGCACATGCTGGCGCTGCTGGCGGCCAAGGACGTGGCGCCGGCGCTCGCCTCCACCGTCGCGGCCCTGGTGGGTCCGGCGCAGGTGGCGGGCCGCATCGCCCTGCTCGCGGCGCCTGGGCGCTGGCGCGCGGTCGGCCCGTCGCTGGCCGCGTGCCTGGCCATGAGCGCGGGCTGCCTGGCGCTGCTGGCGGGCGGCGGCGCGGCGGGCGCGTTCGCGCTGGCCGCGCTGCTGGGGGCCTCGGCCGGCACGCTGACCATCCTGCGGCCGGCCGTGGTGGCGGAGACGGCGGGAACCGCGGGCTTCGGCGCGATCTCGGGCGCGGTGGCGCTGCCCGCCATGGCGGGCATGGCCGCGGCGCCGGCGCTGGGCGGCGCGCTGCGCGCGGCCGGCGGCGCGGATCTGGCGCTGGGCGTCTGCGCGGCGCTGCCGGTCGCGGCGCTGATCGCGCTGCTGCCCCTGGCCCGCCGGGGGTGACCCGCACGCCTACGGGGCGTGCCGGCCCCGTCGGCGCCGGGCGACGGCCCCGCGGCGCCGCAATCGGGGCGCGCCCCTAGGCCGCGCCGCGCTATCTGACACGCCTGCGACCGGGAAAGAGAGACCGCCGCCATGCAGCTCAGCGTCTTCGACGTCTTCAAGATCGGGGTCGGCCCGTCCTCGTCCCACACCATGGGCCCTATGAGCGCCGGCGCCCGGTTCCTGGACGCTCTGCGCTCGGGCGAGGACCGCATTCCCGGCGCCGGCGCGCCCGCCCGGCTGGGCGCCCGCCTGCACGGCTCTCTCGCCTTCACCGGCCGGGGCCACGCCACCGATCGCGCGGTGCTGCTGGGCCTCATGGGCTTCCGCCCGGAAACGCTGGACCCGGACGCCGCCGACGCCGCGCTCGCCGCCCTGGCCGAAACGCGCGCCGCCGCGCCCGAGGGGCTGCCGCAGCTGGCGCTCGACCCGGCCGAGGCCGTCGTCTTCGATTACGGCCCCGCGCTGCCCGGCCATGCCAACGGCCTGGTGCTCAGCGCCTGGGACGCCGCCGGCGCCCTGCATCAGCGCGAGACCTACTATTCCGTCGGCGGCGGCTTCGTCCTCACCGCGCGGGAGCTGGAACGCGGGCCGCAGGACGAGGCGGAGGCCGCGATCCCCCATCCCTACCGCACCGCGCAGGACCTGCTCGACCGATGCGCCGCCGACGGGCTGAGCCTCGCGGCGCTCGCCCGCGACAACGCCGAGGCGCGCTGGCCCCGGGCGGAGCTGAACCGCCGGCTCGACGCCCTCTGGCAGGCGATGCAGGCCTGCATGAACCGCGGCCTCGCCGTCGGCGGGATCCTGCCCGGGGGCCTGAACGTGCGCCGCCGCGCCCATGGCCTGCACGCGCGTCTGCTGGCAGAGCGCGGCGGCAACCAACTGCCGCCCCATGTGGTGAACGACTGGATCATGCTCTACGCCATGGCCGTGAACGAGGAGAACGCCGCCGGCGGGCGCGTGGTAACGGCCCCGACCAACGGCGCCGCCGGCGTGTTCCCCGCGGTCGTCCGCTACTGGCTCGACCATGTGCCCGGCGCCCGGCGCGAGGGCGTGCGGGAAATGCTGCTGGTCGGCGGGACCATCGGGGCCCTGATCAAGACCAACGCCTCCATTTCCGGCGCCGAGGTCGGCTGCCAGGGGGAGGTCGGCAGCGCCTCCGCCATGGCCGCGGCGGCGCTGGCGAGCGTTCTGGGCGGAACCCCCGCGCAGATCGAGAACGCGGCCGAGATCGCGCTGGAGCATCACCTCGGCATGACCTGCGACCCCGTCGCCGGCCTGGTGCAGGTGCCCTGCATCGAGCGCAACGGGCTGGGCGCGGTCAAGGCCGTGGCCGCCGCCTCTTTGGCGCTGCGCGGCGACGGGGCGCATGTGGTGCCGCTGGACGTCGCCGTGGAGACCATGCGCCAGACCGGCCGCGACATGTCCGCCAAGTACAAGGAGACGTCCCAGGGCGGGCTGGCGGTGAACCTGCCGGAATGCTGAGCGCGGCGCCCGGTTCGCGAGCGCGGCCCTCGTCGGCCGGGCACGCCGCGGGGCCCTCGTCGGCCGGGCACGCCGCGCGGTGTGACTCGGCGGCGAGAGCGCGGCGCTGGACGCCGGGCCCGCGCCGGGCTAACGCCGCGGCATGACCCGTTCCGCCGCACCCGCCCCAGCACCTGGCCCCGTCGCCGCTCCGACCTCCGCCCTCGCCGCGGCGACGGCCGACCGCTCCGTGCTGCTGGGCATCGCCTGGATGGCGGCGTTCTCGATCATCGCGCCGGGGCTCGACGTCTTCGCCAAGATGGCGGCGGCCACGGCGCCCCTGGGCGTGATCGTGCTGTCGCGCTTCGTGGTGCAGGCCACGCTGTTGGGCGCGGTCACCTGGCTTGCCCGCCGCCCCCTGCCGGCGCGCGCGGACCTGCCGCTGCACGCCTTGCGCGGCGTCCTGATCGCCGCGGCCACGCTGATGTTCTTCGCCGCGCTGCGCCGCATGCCGCTGGCCGACGCCATCGCCGTGTTCTTCGTGGAGCCGCTGATCCTGACCGCCCTTTCGGCGCTCCTGCTGGGGGAGCGGGTGGGCTGGCGGCGCTGGACCGCCTGCGGCGTCGGCTTTGCTGGCGTGCTGCTGGTGGTGCAGCCCAACTTCGCCGCCGCCGGGCCGGCGGCGCTGTTTCCGCTGGGCGCCGCCGTCTGCTTCGCGCTCTACCTCATCCTCACGCGGCGCCTCTCTCCGCGGACCGACCCGTTCCCGATGCAGACGCTGGCGGCGCTGTCGGGCGGGGCGGTCATCGGGGCGGCGCTGCTGATCGGCCAGGGCACCGGCACGGATTTCGACCCGCGCTGGCCGGTCGGGGAGGAATGGGCGCTGCTTCTGGGCCTCGGCGTCTTTTCCACCGTCAGCCACCTATGCGTGGTGATGTCGTTGCGCCATGCGCCCGCCTCGGTCGTGGCGCCGGTGCAGTATCTGGAGCTGGCCTGCGCCGCGTTTTACGGCTGGGCGGTGTTCGGCGACGTGCCGGTCGCCGCGGCCTGGGCGGGGATGGCGATCATCTCCGCCTCCGGCCTCTATGTCTGGCATCGGGAACGGGCGGCGGCCCGGCGCTAGGCGAGGCTCCGCATCGCGGCATCGAGAAACCGCCGCTCCAGCATGATGGCGGCGCCGGGACCGTCGAACTCAGCCGCCACCTCTGCCTCCGCGGCGCGGTTGGAGGTGCCGATGAAGCCCCCGGCGGCGAGCGGCAGGTCGCGCAAGGGCCATTCCAACCCCTCGGAGCGCAGACCGGTCACCGGCGCGACGGGATAGATCGAGACCCGCGCGCCTGCCTCCAGCCGCGCGCGCCAGCGCAGGGGGGCCAGGAACAGCACGTCCTCCTCGCCCACCAGGATCACCGCGCGCCCCGCCGCCCGCAGCAGCGCATGCAGCGCCGCCAGCGAATGGTCGAAGCGCGCGCCGAGGAACCCGGCCGCCAGGATCACCGGCGCCTCGATCCGCGTCAGGCATTTCTCGAAATCCGTCGTGTCCTGATCGCGGTCGTGCAGCACCGGCACGCCCTGGGCCCGCCAGCCCGCCGCATCCTCGAGCGAATCCAGATCGCCCAGGATCGCGTCCGGCCGCGGCCCGCCGGCGCGCAGCCGGTTGGCCCCGCCGTCGGCCGCCACCAGCCCGACGCAGCGCGGCCGCAGTTCCGCCAGCGTGTCGGTCGAGACCGGGCCGCCGCCCAGCAGCAGCACCGGCCCGTCGAAGGCGAGGCGCAGGTCGCTCACCGCTTGGGACGCGCCAGCGACGGACGCTCCGCCAGCGCGTCGCGCCAGCGGATCAGCGCCGTCATCTCCTCGGGGATCGCGATCTTGGTCACCCGCATGAAATCGAGCGACAGATAGGCCCCGATATCGGCGATCGAAAACGTCTCGCGGCCGAGAAACGCGCTGCGCTCCAGCCGCCGGTTCATCAGCGCCAGCCCCTCCAGCACCCGGGCGCGGTTGGCCTCGGACCATTCGGGCACCTGCCGCTCCAGCGTCGCCATGGAGGGGTGGGAGTGCCGGAATACGAAGGCCACCGGCAGCATGAACTGAAACTCTCCGCGCCGAACCCATTGCTCGATCTTCGCCGTCTCCAGCGGCGTCGCGCCCATCAGGTTCGGCTCGGGATGCAGCGCCTCCAGATACCGGCAGATGGCCACGGTCTCGGTAAGGGTGGAACCGTCCTCCAGCTCCAGCGCCGGCAGATGGTGCGTGTCGAACTTTTCGAGGTGCTCGGGCGCGTAATGCGCCCGGGTCGCCAGGTCGATGTCCCGCAGGGGCAGCTCGATGCCCTTCTCCGCCATGAACGCATGCACGCGCCGCGGGTTCGGCGCGGTGGAGCAGGTGACGAGGCGGACGGGGCGCGGCGGCGCTTCGGGCATGGGGCTCTCCTTGCGGCTCGCCCTCCTTTTGCCGCTTGCCGGGCGCGAAGAAAACCGCGCCTCGCCCGGCGCGGCGCCCCGTGCTAGAGCCGATGCGACAGCCTTGAGGAGCCGCCCCCATGTCCGACCCCGTCGCGCTCGGCCGCGAGATCGCCGCCGACATCGCCGCCCGCGCGCCGTTCCGCCATCTCACGACCGAGGAGGCGCCCGACCTCGACGCCGCGCACGCCATCCAGATCGAGACGGCGCGCGCCCTGGCCGAGGACCGCGGTCCCCTGGGCGGGCGCAAGATCGCCTGGAACACCGCCCCGCAGATGGAGCAGTTCGGCATGCCCGAGCCCGGCGCGGCCCGCGTCTTCGCCTCGCAGATCCTCGGCACGGGCGCGCGCCTCGCCGCGGCCGACTACGCCACCTTCGCCATGGAGCCGGAGATCGCCGCGGTGCTGAAGGCGCCGCTCGCCCCGGTCGAGGGCGGCCACGACCCGGCGACGGTGATGGCGGCGATCGACAGCTTCCGCCCCGCCTTCGAGATCCTCGACCAGCGCGGCTTCGCCCCGGGCGACAACGCCGCCTTCAGCGCCGTCGCGGCCGACGTCTTCTCCGAAGGGCTGATCCTCGGCGGCCCCGGCCTGTCGCCGGAGGAGACGACGCCGCCCGCCCTGCGCTCCGTCGTGACGCTGGACGGAGAGGCGCTGCTCGACCAGGAGGACGCCGCGCCCATGCATCCGCTCGCCGCCGTCGCCTTCCTCGCCAACCGCTTCAACCGGCTGGGCGAGACGCTGCAGGCCGGCGAGGTGCTGCTGCTGGGCGCGCATCTGCCGCCCTATCGGCATGCCGGCGCCGGCGCCTTCCGATTCCAGCTCGGCGCCCTGGGCGAGGTGGCGTTCGAGATCGCCTGATGCCCCTGCCCGACAGCGCCTTTCAGCACCTGCCCGAGCTGCGCGGCCGGATCACCGAGCCCGAGGACAGCTTCTTTCGCGACATGGACGCCCGCTACCGCGAGTTCGACGAGCGGGCGACGGCCGAGGGCCGCGAGGGCTGGCGCCTGACCCATGCGGTGCGCGAGGCCACCCGCCGCGACGCCCTGCGCGGGCGCGAGGGCGAGGCGGTCTGGATCTTCGCCTACGGGTCCCTGATCTGGGACCCGGCGGTGATGGTCGACGAGATGCGCCGCGCCACGCTGCAGGATTTTCGCCGCAGCTTCTGCTTCATGCTCGACGGCGGCCGCGGCTCTCCCGAACAGCCGGGCTTGATGGCCGCGCTCGACGCCGATCCGGGCCATCGCTGCCAGGGCGTGGTGATGCGCGTGCCGGCCGAGCTGGCCGAGGACGAGACGCGGCGCCTGTGGATGCGCGAAATGATCACCGGCATCTACATCCCTCGTTGGTTCCAGGTGGCGACCCCGCAGGGCCCCGTGGAGGCCGTGACGTTCCTGGCCGACCCCGAGCATCACCGCTATGTCGGCGACATGCCCCGACCGGAGCGCGCCGGGATGATCGCCCATGCCGAGGGCGTGCTGGGCAGCAACCGCGAATACCTGCAGAACCTGCTGGAGCGGCTGGAGGCGCTGAGCCTCTCCGATCCCGAGATGGCGGAGCTGCACGAGATGGTCGAGGCGGCCCGCGCGGCGACGCCCGGCGCCTGACGCCCCCACCGCCCGGGCTCCCCGTGGGGCCACGCCCGCCTCCGCCTCGCATCGCCGGTCGACGCCGCGCCCGGCCGCCGCCCCGCGCCGCTTCGCGGATCTCCCGTCAAGTCCCGCCCGCGTCGCGCCTCCCTCGCCGCTGATGCGTCGTGCAAGACCGGCGTTGACGGCTCGCCAAACATGTAATTAGGTAATTACATGTTTACTGAATCGCAGATGGACCGGGTCTTCGCCGCCCTGTCGCACGCATCGCGGCGCGCGATGCTCGATCTGCTGCACGAACGGCCGGGCCAAAGCGTCGGCGAAATCGCCAGGAACTTCGACGTCACGCGCATCGCCGTGATGAACCACCTCAAGGTGCTCGAAGACGCCCAGCTGGTGATCAGCGAAAAGGATGGGCGAGCGCGCCGGCTCTACATGAACGCCGTGCCCATCCAGGCGATCCACGAGCGCTGGACCGACAAGTTCTCGGCCCATTGGCTCGACCGCATGAGCCTCATCAAAGCCGCGGCCGAAGCCGCCGCGCGCACGTCCAAGAAGGAGCCCGACGCATGACCGCCGCCACCACGCACATCAACCGGGTCGTCATCGACGCGCCCAAAGAGGTCGTCTGGAACACGCTGGTGAAGACCGACGAGGCGCTGCCCTTCTTCTTCGGCAGCGTGTGCGAAACCCGCGACGGCCTGCGCGAGGGCGTCGCCTACCGGATGGTCAGTCCCGACCGCAAGGTGGCGATGGTGGTCGGCAAGGTCCTGCGCTTCGAACCGCCGGACGTCTACTCCCACACCTTCGCCATGACCAACATCGACGAGCCGCCGGTGACCGTCACCTACACCCTGACGGAAACCGAGGGCGGCACGCAGTTCGAGCTGCGCATCGACGACATGGTCCCCGGCAGCAAGCTCGCCAAGGAGATGATGTCCTCCCAGGGCTTCATCGCCGGCAATCTCAAGGCCCTGTGCGAGACCGGACGGCCCGCCTTCACCGGCCGCATGGTCGGGCTGCTGGGCCCCATCTTCGCGCGGTTCGCCAAGAAATCCCAAGCCGTCGCCAACTGGCCCTTGTGATCCCCCCCTCGAAAGGAGACGACAGATGTCCGCAACCCTCACCGACCGTCCCCGCCGGACCCGCCTCGTCGCCGTTCCGGCGGCGCTCTGGTACGGCTTCGGGCTGTGGCAGGCGGCCCTGGGCTATGCGGCGGACGCGGCGGCCGCGCCGCTTTTGATCTGGGTCGCCTACGCCGCCGCCTGCCTCGCCGGGATCGTCGGGTCGGCGATGCTGGCGCTGGCCCCGTCGCACGCCTCGCGGACCTTCGCGATCTCGCTGGTCTGCGCCGCGGCCTATTTCGGCTGGGTCTTCGCCTTCGGCGCCCCGGCGGGCGAAGACTACGGCATCGGCGCGGTGGTGATCGCCGTCACCGGCGCGCTGACCTGGGCGTCGCGTCGCCTCTGACCGCGCAGCGCCCGCCGCGTCCGACGCCGCATCCGCCGCCCCGTCGCGACGCCTCGCGACAGGGCGGCCAGGCGGCCCGGGCATCCGCCGCGCCGCCGGCGGGCGACGCCGCCGACCCGCAGCGCGACGCCACGCTTGCGCTTGCGCGCCCGGGCTGAGACGACGCGCACCAAGTTCGGCGACGCCCGCGCGACCGCGTTCAGGCCAGCGCCGCGATCCGGATCGGACGGCCTGGCGCATGCACGACGACGACGACGGCGCCCCCGCGCGGCCCCGAACCCCGGCGCCGTCCCGCGAATACATCGCCCTCGTGGCGCTCCTGATCTCCATCGGCGCCCTGGGCACGGACGTGATGCTGCCCGCCCTCGACGTCATCGGATCGGAGCTGGGCGCGCCCGGCGCCAACGACGCCCATTACATCGTCACCGCCTTCTTCCTCGGCATGGCCGCCGGACAGCTGGTCGCCGGGCCGCTTTCGGATTCCTTCGGGCGCAAGCCGGTCATCCAGGCCGGCTACGGCCTTTTCGTGCTGGGATGCCTGCTGTCGATGCTGACCGACGACTGGGGCGTGATGCTGGCCGCGCGCGCGCTGCAGGGGCTGGGCGCCGCTGCGCCGCGGATCGTCGTCGTGGCGCTGGTCCGCGACGCCTATGCGGGCCGCGCCATGGCCCGGGTCATGTCCATCGTCATGGCCGCCTTCATCACCGTGCCCATCGTCGCGCCCGCCATCGGCGAGGGGCTGATCCGCATCGGCGGCTGGCGGTCGACGTTCCTGGGCCTCGCGGCGCTGGCCATGCTGGTCTCGGTCTGGTTCGCCCTGCGCCAGCCCGAAACCCTGCCGCCGGCGCGGCGTCGCCCGTTCCGGCCGGGCGAGGTGATGCGCGGCGCGGCGGAGATCCTGCGCTCGCGCACGGTCCTGGGCTACACGGTCACGACCGGCTTCGTGTTCGGCCTGTTCATCGGCTATCTCGGCTCCGCCCAGCAGATCTACGAGACGACCTTCGGGGCCGGCGACCTTTTCGCCGTCTACTTCGCCGTCGCCGCCGCGTCGATCGGCGCCGCCTCGCTGGTCAACGCCGCGCTGGTGATGCGCCTGGGCATGCGCACGCCGACCTGGCTGGCGCTGCTGACGCTGACGGCGCTGTCGCTGGGCTTTCTGCTGCGCCTGCCCGGATGGGACGGCGTTCCGCCCCTGGCGGCGTTTCTCGCCTGGCAGCTTTGCGCCTTCTTCTGCGTGGGCATCGTCTTCGGCAACCTCAACGCGCTGGCGTTGGAGCCGTTGGGCCGCAGGGCGGGCCTCGGCGCCGCGGTGGTCGGCGCGCTCTCCACCTTCATGTCGCTGCCCCTCGCCGCTTGGATCGGCGCAGGCTTCGACGGCACGGTCCGGCCGCTGGTCGCCGGCTTCGCCCTGCTGGGCGCGGCCGCCTGCCTGGCCATGGCCTTGACCGACCGGGACCGCTGAGGCCGACGGGCGCGCGCGGGACCGCGTCGCGCGACGGCTCAGACCGAAAAGCCGCCCAGCTTGGTCTCCAGATACTCGTCCAGCCCCTCGCGCGCGCCCTCGCGGCCCATGCCGCTGTCCTTCATGCCGCCGAACGGCGCCGAGGCCGCGGTAGGGTTGATGTCGTTGATCCCGACGATGCCGAAGCGCAGCCCTTCGAAGAGGCGCATCGCCCGGCTCAGGTTCTGCGTGTAGACATAGGCGGCGAGCCCGTAATCGGTGTCGTTGGCCATCGCCAGCACGTCGTCCTTGTCGCCATAGGCGATGATCGGGGCGACCGGGCCGAACGTCTCCTCGCGATAGATCCGCATCTCGGGCGTGACCCCGGCCAGAACGGTGGGCGCATAGAAATGCCCGTCGGCGAGCGGCCCTTCGCTCAGCGCCGCGCCGCCGGTCAGCACCTGGGCGCCCTTCGCCTCCGCGTCGCGCACCTGCGCGTCGACCTTGGCCACGGCCGCCGCGTTGACCAGCGGGCCGATGGCGACGCCCTCCTCCAGCCCGCTGCCGGCGCGCAGCTTGGCCGTGCGCTCCGTCATCGCCTGCGCGAAGGCGGGCGCGATGCGCTCATGCACGAAAAAGCGGTTGGGGCTGATGCAGGCCTGACCGGTGTTGAGGAACTTCACCAGCCCGGCGCCCTTGGCGGCATGCACCGGATCCGCGTCCTCGCAGACGATGAAGGGCGCGTGGCCGCCCAGCTCCAGACTGATGCGCTTCATGCGCCCCGCCGCCTCCGCCGCCAGCATCTTGCCGACCGCGGTGGAGCCGGTGAAGGTCAGTTTTCGCACTGCGGGGTGAGAGGTGAAGACCTCGCCGATCGGCTTGGGGTCCAGCGCCGTCACCAGGTTCACGACCCCCGGCGGCAGGCCCGCATCCTCGAAGATGCGGAACATGGCGAGCGCGCAGAGCGGCGTCGCCTCCGCCGGCTTCAGCGCCACGGTGCAGCCGGCGGCCAGCGCCGGGCCCACCTTCCGGGTGATCATCGAGATCGGATAGTTCCACGGCGTGATCGCCGCCACGACCCCGACGGGCTGGCGCAGCACCAGAAACCGCTGATCGGCGCGGGCCGAGGGCAGGATCTCTCCGCCCGACCGCTTCGCCTCCTCCGCGAACCACTGCAGAAAATCCGCGCCATAGCCGATCTCGTTGCGGGCGGCGCGCAAGGGCTTGCCCTGCTCCTCGGTCATGGTGCGGGCCAGCTCCTCGCGCCGCTCCAGCATCAGGGCATGGGCGCGCATCAGATAGGCGGCGCGCTGGTAGGCGGTGGTTCCGGCCCAGTCGGCGAAGGCGCGCTCGGCCGCCGCCACCGCGTCGCGCGCATCCTCCGCGCCGCCGTCCGGCACGTCGCCGAGCACGGCGCCGTCCGCCGGATTGGTCACCGCAAATCGTCCGCCGCCGCGCGCCGCGCGCCACTCTCCGTCGATGAACATGCCGCTCGCGCCCTCCCTGTCGTGCCTCCCCGCCTATGAAAGAGCCGGGGCGCGAGCGCAACGGGTCACAGGGCGCGGCGATCCAACCGCCAGGCGACCAGCGCCGCGCCCAGGCCCGCGACGCCCGTGGCGATCAGCATGCCCAGAAACCGCAGCGGCGCCGCATCCCCCGCCACGACCAGGCCGACCAGCCCGGCGAGCGCCGCCCCGGCGCCCACCGTCAGCGCGCCGATCAGGCCGGAGGCGGCCGCCGACAGATCCGGCCGCACGCTCATCGCGCGGGAAAGGGAGCCGGGAATGCCGATGCCGTTGCCCGCCCCCACCAGAACCGTCGGCCTGAACAGCGCCAGGGGCGAGGCCGCGCCGCCCGCCAGCAGCGCCAGGCTGACCGCCGGCCCCAGGATGCACATCAGGCGGCCGGTCAGGATCAGCGTCGTAGGCTCCACATGCGGCGCGATGCGCGCGGCCGCCACGCTGCCCACCAGGAACCCGGCCGTGATCGCGCCCACATAAACGCCCGTCTCGGCCGCCCCGGCCCCGAAGGCCGCCGCCGCCAGCGGCGCGCCGGCCACGTAGACGTAGAAGGTCACCCGCGACGCCGACGCGCAGATCGCATGGGCCGAAAAGCGGGCGGACCCCAGCAGCGCGCCGCTCGCCGCCCGCCGATCCGCGTCCGACGGACCCTCTCGCCGCGTCTCGCCCAGGTCGAGCAGCGTGGTCAGCCAAACCGCCGCGCCCAGCGCCGCCAGCAGCCACAGGCAGGCGCGCCAGCCGAACGCCTCGGCCACCAGGCCGCCCAGCATGGGCCCCAACATCGGCGCCGCGGCCATGGCCGCGCCGATCAGCCCGATCAGGCCGGCCGCCTCGCGCTCGTCGCGCATGTCGCGCACGATGGCCATGGCCAGCGTCGCGCCCAGGATCGCCACCGCCTGCGCCATGCGAAAGGCGAGGAACGTCCAGATGTCCGGCGACAGCGCCGACCCGGCGGAGGACAGCGCGAACACGCCCATGGACCACAACAGCACCGGCCGCCGTCCGACGCGGTCGGCGATCGGCGCCAGAAACACCAGGATCGCCGCCTGCACCGCCAGAAACCCCGACAGCGACAGCCCCGCCACCTCGTCCGAGACGCCGAAATCGTCGGCGATGGCGGGCAGCGAGGGCAGAAACAGGCTCAGCGCCAGGGTGGTGGCGGCGGTGAGCAGGATCAGCGTGAACAGGCTGGGCGGCGAGGCGGGGGGACGCATGGCAGGGCTCCGGGGCGCGGCTCGAGAGGCGGTCGACGCGTCGCCCGGCCTGCAGGCCGAACGACGACGGCCCGCGGCGGGGTCGTCCCCGCCGGCGGGCCGGTCACCGTACTCGCGGCGCCTCGCGCGTGACGTGCCTGCCGGTATTCATTCCAAGGGCGTTAGCAAACCCGGCCGCCGCGGTCCACCGCCCACAACCCCCATGGGGCGCCGAAGGATCAGAGCCGCAGAAAACGCTCGACCCAGGCGGAGAACGAGCGCGCGACCCGCCGCACCGTCCCGAACTCATGGTCCCAGAAATACACCGCCGCCCGGTCGACCGGACCGCCGCGCAGGTCCCCAAGATCGAAAGCGAACGTGTTGCCCCCGCAGTCGGAGCCGATGGCCAGCAACGTTTCCGGCAGCCCCGCCTCCCGCCAAACGAGCGTCGCCGACCTGACCTCTTCCGGCGAATGAAGCTCGCTCAGGTCCGCCACGCCTGCATTCGCATCGAAGATCCGGTCCAGCAGCTCGATCGTTGGGCTGGGCAGGCCGACCGCCAGCACCTGTTCGCGGTAGTCCCGGGGCAGCGCTATCGCGAAGACCCGCTCCAGCTCCGCCAGCGCGTCCTCGGTCACCGCCTTAGGCCGCCTGGAGGTTCCGCACCACCG
>JBCBYE010000754.1:0-2096 GCA_039816075.1 Pseudomonadota bacterium
CAACCTCATCCTGCGCGACGGCGGGCTGGCGGGCGTCGCGATCCCCTCGCGCCGCTGTCCTGGCTGCGCGTGGGCGGACCGGCCGAGGTTCTGTTCTCGCCCGCCGACATCGACGACCTCGCCGCGTTCCTCGCCGCGCTGCCCGCGGACGTGCCGGTGACGCCGCTGGGGCTCGCCTCCAACCTCATCCTGCGCGACGGCGGGCTGGCGGGCGTCGCGATCCGGCTCGGGCGCGCCTTCGCCGGGGTGGAGCGTCTCGGCGGAGACCGCCTGCGCCTGGGGGCCGCGCTGCCCGACGCCCGCGCGGCGGAGGCGGCGGCGGATCACGGCCTCGCCGGGCTTGAATTCCTGCGCACCATTCCCGGCGCCCTCGGCGGCGCGGCGCGCATGAACGCCGGCTGCTACGGCGCCTATCTCGCCGACGTCTTCGTCGAGGCCGAAGCCGTCGCCCGCGACGGCGCGCGCGTCGCGCTGGGCCCGGGCGACATGGGCTTCGCCTACCGCGCCACGACGCTGCCGGCCGACCTGGTCCTCGCCTCCGTCACCCTGCAGGGACGTCCCGACGCGCCCGAAGCCATCCGCGCGCGCATGGCCGATCAGATCGCCCGGCGCGACGCCTCCCAGCCCACCAAGGCGCGCACCTGCGGCTCCACCTTCGCCAATCCCGCCGGCTGGTCCTCCACCGGCGCAGCCGACGATCCCATGGACCTCAAGGCCTGGCGCCTGATCGAGCAGGCCGGCTGCCGCGGCCTGACTCGCGGCGGCGCCCGGATCTCGGACAAGCACGCCAACTTCCTGGTCAATGCCGGCGGCGCCACGGCCGAGGATCTTGAGTCCCTCGGCGAAGAGGTGCGCGAAAGGGTCTATGAAACCAGCGGAATCCGACTAGAATGGGAGATCAGGCGGCTGGGCCTCAGGCCCGCGCCGCCGGCGCCCCGCAAGGGCGACGAGCAGTAAACGAGGCGGCCCTCGCCCGGATCGGGATCAACCCGGCGGCGGCAGGGCCATGAAATGCGGGCAGGCGAGCCATGGCGGGCGACGGACGTCCTCGCACGGCCGTCCTGATGGGCGGTCCCTCGGCCGAGCGGGAGGTCTCTCTCGTTTCGGGCCGCGACTGCGCGCAGGCCCTGCGCGCGGCGGGCTTTCCCGTGGTGGAGATCGACGCCGGCCCCGACCTGGCCGAGCGGCTGACCGCCGAGGCGCCCGACATCGTCTTCAACGCCCTGCACGGCCGCTGGGGCGAGGACGGCTGCGTTCAGGGCCTGCTGGAATGGCTGCGCCTTCCCTACACCCATACGGGCGTGCTCGCCTCTTCGCTGGCCATGAACAAGGTGCGCGCCAAGGAGATCTTCGCCGCCCAGGGCCTGCGCGTGGCCGAGGGGCGGCCGGTCGGCCGGGAGGAGGCCGCGCGCGCCCATCCCCTGCCGCCGCCCTACGTGCTGAAGCCCTATAACGAGGGCTCGTCGGTGGGCATCCACATCGTCGCCGAAGGGGCCAACGGGCCGGCGCGCCTGGCGCCCGACGCGCCCGACATGCTGCTCGCCGAGGCCTTCGTGCCCGGGCGGGAGCTGACCGTGGCCGTCATGGGCGGCCGGCCCCTGGGCGTGACGGACATCATCGCGAAGTCCGGCTGGTACGACTACCACGCCAAATATGCCCAGGGCGGATCGGACCACGTGCTGCCGGCGGACGTGCCGGAGGAGGTGGCTCAGGCCGCGCTCGACGCCGCCGCCACGGCCCATGCGGCGCTGGGCTGCCGCGGCCTGTCGCGGGCGGATTTCCGCTGGGACCCGGCGCGCGGGGTCGAGGGGCTGGTGATTCTCGAGGTGAACACCCAGCCGGGCATGACGCCGACCTCCCTGGCGCCGGAGCAGGCGGCCCATGCGGGCATCGACTTCGAGGCGCTGGTGACCTGGATGGCGGAGGATGCGTCATGCGGGCGGTGAGCGTCGCGTCGGGTCCTCGCCGGCATGCGCGCCCCTCGGGGGCATCGAGCCCCCTCGGGGCGCGGCCGCGCGAAGCGCGGCCGGCCAGGTCTCGGGGGGCGGATCTGTCGCAGGGGTTTCCGCAGATTTTCAAGAAGACCCTTGGAGGGG
>JBCBYE010000808.1:0-1850 GCA_039816075.1 Pseudomonadota bacterium
CGCCAGGCCGAGGCCCAGCGACAGCACCACGCCCGCCGTCTCGCCGCCCGGGCCGCCCACGGCTCCCAGCGCGAGGCGCAGCGACGAGCGTCCGCGCACCGCCTTGCCGCGCGCCAGCCGCCGCGACAGCGCGCGCACGCCCCAGGCCGCCAGTCGCAGCGCGATCAGCGCCCCGACGACGCCGCCGGCGAAGCCCAGCGCCAGGATCCAGACGCCCGAGAACCAGGCGGCGAGCGCCACCAGAACCGCGCTCAGCCCGCCGATGGCCGCCAGATAGCCCCATCGCGGCAGGCCCGTCACGCCCTCCACCGCCTCGCGATACAGCGCGGCGGCGCGAACGTCCCGCGCCTGCGCCAGAGGCCAAAGCGCGAAGATCAGCGCGGTGAGCACGCCGTAGATCCCCGCCTCCCACAAGGGCGCGGCATAGACCTGGAAGAGGGCCGGCACCGGCAGGCTGTCGGCGAACAGCGGCCCGGCGAGCGTCGGAACCAGCGCGCCCAGCCCCAGGCCCAGCGCGATCCCGACCAGGGCCAGCAGCCCGATCTGCATCAGGTAGACGGCGAAGATCACCGGCCCCTCGGCGCCCAGCGTCTTCAGCGTGGCGATGGTCTCCGTCTTGCGCTCCATGTAGCTGCGCACGGCGGCGGAGACGCCGACGCCGCCCATGGCCAGCGCCGCCAGCCCCACCAGCACCAGAAAGGCGCCGATGCGCTGCACGAAATTCGCCACGCCCGGCGCGCCGTTGCGCCGGTCGCGCCAGCGGATGCCCGCATCGGGGAAATCGGCGGCCAGCGCGTCGCGCAGGGCGGTCAGGTCGGCCCCCTCCGGCAGCGTCATGCGGTAGGACGTCTCATAAAGCGTTCCCGGCGCCAGCAGCCCAGCCTCCTCCAGCGCGTCCCGATAAAGCAGGGTGCGCGGGCCCAGCCCGAAACCGCCGGAGGCGCTGTCGGGTTCCGCCTCCAGCGCCGCGCGCAGCTCATAGGTCTGCACGCCCAAGCGCACCGCGTCGCCGATCGTCAGCCCCAGCCGGTCGATCAGCGCCGGCGCCATCACCAGGCCCCAGACGCCGTCCCGCGCCTCCAGCGCCTCGGGCAGGCTCAGGCCGCCGCTCAGCTCGGCCTCGCCGATCAGCGGATAGGCCCCGTCGACGCCCTTCACCTGGGTCAGCGCCCGCTCCGGCCCCTCCGGCCCGTCGACCACGGCCATGGATCGGAAATCGACGATCTCGCTGACCGCCGTCGCGCGGTCCGCCATCCAGGCGGCCTCGGCCGCCTCGGCCCCGCGATAGGTGAAACGCAGCTCCGCATCGCCGCCCAGGATCGCCGCGCCCTCGCGGCTCAGCCCTTCGGAAATGGCCGAGCGGACCGAGCCCACGGCCGCGATCGCCGCCACGCCCAGCGCCAGGCAGGCGAGGAACACGCCGAAGCCGCGCAGACCGCCGCGCAGCTCCCGCCGCGCGATGCGCCAGGCGGGGCGCAGCGTCGCAAGGCCGCTCATGCCCGGGCCCCGAACCCGAAACCCGGCGCCGCGCCGAGGCCGACCGCCCGGCCCGTCGCGTCGCGCGACGCCGCGGACCCGCTCATTCCGCGGCCTCCCGCACGCGTCCGTCATCCTCGATCCGCCCGTCGGCCACCCGCACGGTGCGGTCGCAGCGCGCCGCAAGCTCGGGCGCGTGGGTCACCATCACCAGCGTGCCGCCATGCCGGTCGCGCAGGCCGAACAGCAGATCCATGATCGCCTCGCCGTTGGCGCCGTCCAGGTTCCCCGTGGGTTCGTCCGCCAGCAGGATCTCCGGCCGCGGGGCCGCCGCGCGCGCCAGGGCCACGCGCTGCTGCTCTCCGCCGGACAGC
>JBCBYE010000768.1:0-2025 GCA_039816075.1 Pseudomonadota bacterium
GGCATCAGGCGCAGCATGGCCCAGGCGGTCAGGCCCAGCGGCACGTCGAACCGGCCCGACCGCGCCCCGCGCAGGATCGCGGCGGCCGCGGCCGCCGCGCTCATCGTGCCGGCGGTCCCGGCCAGCGCCGCGGTTTCGGGCGCGCGCAGCGGCCGCTCGGCCGCCAGCTGCGGCGTGTCCACGTCGGGCGGATAGGCGATGGAAACGCGCACCCCGTCCGGCGCGCATTCCGCGCGCAGCGCCTCCGCCGCGCCGCGCAGGGCGAACTTGGCGGCGGAATAGGCCGACAGCCCCGGCAGCCCCATCAGCCCCGCGGCGGACCCGATGAGGACCACGCGCCCCGCGCCCCGCGCCCGCATGCCCGGCAGCAGCGGGCGCGCCAGGTTCAGGGCCGTGGCGACGTTGGCGGCATAGGCGGCCTCGAAGGCGTCGGGGGCCGCATCCTCGATCCGCGCGGGCGCCACGGCGCCGGCGGCGGCGATCAGCAGGTCGCACGGCCCCTGCGCCGCCTCCGCCGCCTCGGCCGCGGCGCGGGCCGCCCGGGGATCGCTCAGATCGGCGGGCAGCGCCAGGGCGCCCAGCGCCTCCGCCGCCTCCGCCAGGGGCCCGGGCCGCCGGGCGATCAGGCTGACCCGCGCGCCCTGCCGCGCCAGCGCCCGCGCGCAGGCCAGACCGATGCCGCTGGAGCCGCCCGAGACGACCGCATGGGCCGGAGGCCAGGGCGGCAGGGCCACGCGCGCCGGCCGCTCAGTCGAAGAAATCGAAGTCGGACTGGCCGATCTGCCCCGCCCGCGTCTTCATCAGCAGCGCCTCGATCCCGGTGTCGTCGAAGGTCAGCAGCACGTTGCGGCCCTTCTGCTCCACCTCGATGTCCCTGAACTTCACCGGCCGGCCCAGATCCAGCCCGATCTTGTCCGCGCCGTTCTTGAAATCCATCACCTTGTTGACGCCGGTGTCCAGCTCTCCGAACAGGAACGTGTCGCGGCCGGCCTGGCCCCAAATGCGGTCGTTCCCGGCGCCGGGGGCGATCTGATCGTTCCCGGCGCCGCCGCGCATCTGGTCGCGGCCGGCGCCGCCGATCAGCGCGTCGTCGCCCTTGCCGCCGTCCAGCTGGTCGTTCCCGTCGTTGCCGAACAGCGTGTCGTCGCCGGCATCGCCGAACAGCTTGTCGTTCCCGCTTTCGCCGATCCCGCCGTCGCCCTGCAGAACATCGTCGCCGGTCCCGCCGCGCAGGCGGTCGTTTCCGTTCCCGCCGCGCAGCACGTCGTCGCCGCTCTGCCCGAACAGAACGTCGTTCCCGTCGTTGCCGTTGGCGAAATCCCGCGCCCCGCCGCCCTTGAGCGTGTCGGCCCCGCCGCCGCCCGAGATGTCGTCGACGCCGCCGCCGCCCAGGATCACGTCGCCCTGGTTGGAGCCCGAGAGGATGTCGTCGCCGCCGCGCCCCAGCAGCTTGCCCGCCTCGGTCAGCGCGCGCGTGTTGGGCCCGTTGTCCAGGCGCGTCACCGGCAGCGCCATCAGGCCGGCCATCTCGGTCAAAGGTCGGGTGAACATGGGCGTGGTCCCCTCGTCTGCGTCGCGTCCGTCGTCCTGGGCCGACCGATCCCGCCTCCGCCGCGGCGGGTCGGCCCGCGGTTTCAGGAAACCTCGACGCGCATTCATGTCAAGCCGGCCGCAAGACGGTCGTTCGCGCCTTGGAAACCGGGGTTGACCGAACCGCAACGCTTTCATAGCGTGCGTTTCGCGATTGGCACGGCCGGTCCGACAGGGACTTCGGAACGCG
Source organism: Pseudomonadota bacterium (assembly GCA_039816075.1). GTDB lineage: Bacteria > Pseudomonadota > Alphaproteobacteria > Rhodobacterales > Rhodobacteraceae > Albimonas. The sequence goes on from JBCBYE010000768.1 coordinate 1,781, forward strand.
TTCGGGCCGACGGGGGAAGAGAAGGCGCGCCGTCAGGCGAGGCTGCTTCCTCCGCGGCGGGCGACGACCGAAGAGATAACCGCGACAGCGGGGAAAAGGCCGCTTGGGAGGGCGGCCTTTTTCAATGGCCGCGGGCCGGCCGCCGGGCCGGCCCGCCCCCCCCGGCGCTGAACCATGCGCGCCCCGGCCGTGGTTTAACCGCGGCGCGCGGCCCGAACCCGGGGCGGCCCACCCCGGGGGCCGCC
>JBCBYE010000118.1:0-9089 GCA_039816075.1 Pseudomonadota bacterium
CGCCCGGCCCCGACCAAGGAGGCCCCGGATCAAGTCCGGGGCGAGACCGCGCGGGCTTCGGCGAGCGAACCCACCCCTTCGGGGGCGCGGACCGACGCCGCGCGGCGGCGCCGCCGAAACCGGTCAGCCCTCGGCCGCGTCCTCCGGCGCCCCCAGCCGTTCGCGAAGCCCCCGCGCCACCGCCTCGCCGCAATGGCGGGCCAGGGCCTTTCGATCCTTGAAGTCCCTCGGCCGCACCGGCGGGTGGAACACCACCTCCGCCCGGCCGCCGAAGCTGCGCTTGAGCACGTCCATCACGTGCCCGCCGAACGACATCGTGCCCCACCAGCCGTAGAACGCCCGCGGCTGTCCCGGCGGCGCGTGATAGACCACGCTCACCGGCTGGATCCACATCTCGTCGCGCATCCCCTCTTCCATGAACGGGGCGAAGAGGGTGGAGCGGAACTCCAGCGCCCGAAGCCCGTCGGTGGAGGTGCCTTCGGGAAAGAACACCAGCCGCTCGCCGCGGCGCACGCGGCGGGCCATTTCCTCGGTCTGGGCCTTGGCGGCGGAACGTCGTCGCTCGATGAAGACCGTGTCGCACAGACCCGCGATCAGACCCACGCCCGGCCAGCCGCGCACCTCGGCCTTGCTGACGAAGGTCATGCGCGCCTGGCCGACCAGCACGAAGATGTCCGACCAGCTCACATGGTTCGACACCAGCGCGCCGCCCTCGCGCATCGGTTCGCCCACGCGCGTGACGGTCAGGCCGGCGATGCGCCCCACCCCCCGCGCCCACAGCCGCTGCACCCCCTCGCGCCAGCGGAACGCGGGCCAGACCTTCTCGATGGCGCGGAAAAGCAGGTAGAAGATCAACAGCGCGCCCGTCAGGACCGCCGCCAGCGCCACGCGCGTCCAGGCGATGGCCGTCTGCGCCCGGCTCGTCGGCGCAAGCGCCGGCGGCGCCGCCGCGTCCCAGCTCAGCGCGCTGCCGAGCGCAGAGGCACCGTCGCCTCGGGCCCCGTCGCCCCGGGCCCCGTCGCTACGGACCGCGTCGCCCCGGGCCGCGCCGCCCTCGACGCCGTCAGGCATCGCCCGCCGCGGCCGCCGCCGGCTCCTTGCCGTAGAAATTGCGGTAGCGCTGCACCATCCGCGTCGTGTCCATCAGCAGACACACGTCGACCGTGTTGAAGTCGCGGTCCACCCACGCGCCCTCGCCCACGAAGCCGCCCAGCCGCAGATACGCCTTGATCAGCGCGGGGATCTGCCGCGCCGCCAGCTTGCGGTCCACGTCCTCGGCCGCCAGCACGTCCATGGCCGCATAGGCGTCGGGCCGCGCGCGCACGCGCAGATCCTCGGGTGCCAGGTGGTTGTGATGCAGAAAGCTCAGCGCATGGGACAGCGGCGCAGGGTCCGCGCCGTGAAAGCTCGCCACGCCGAACATCACCTCGATGCCGCGCGAGGTGACGAACTCTCCCAGACCGGTCCACAGCAGATGCATCGCCGCGCCGCCGCGCACCTCGGACCCCACGCAGGAGCGGCCGAGCTCCACCACCCGCCGCTCCGTCGCCTCCAGCTTGCTCAGGTCGTATTCGGTGGCGCCGTAGAACCCGATGCCGTCGCGCGCGCGCGCGCCGGTCATCAGCCGATAGGCGCCCGCGACGCGGTCCAGCGGATCGTCCGAGGCGCAGTCGTTGTCGACCAGGATCAGATGCTCGAAATGCGCGTCGAAGGCGTCCATCTCGCGCCGTTGCGCCCGTTCCTCGTCGCTGGCCTGGGCACCCAGCTCCTCCACGAAGACGCGGTAGCGAAGCCTCTGCGCCGCCGCCACGTCGGCCTCGTCGCGGGCGAGGCGGACGGTGAAGCGGCCGGCGTCGATCTCCATGGGCGATGTCTCCTGGCGCCTCTCGGCGGATCCGGCGGCCGGATCCCGGGGCGCGGCGGACCCTAAGGGCTTCGATTGCGGGGCGCAACGGCCGCCCGGGTGCGGGCCGAGAGACGAATTCATATGTCGTGAAACTACCTCTGGTTGTCTCGTGAGCAAGGCGTTATACTTTTGTTCAAGACTCACGGCTCGAACACGGGTTCGAGCGACACGCGAGAGGCGTCGATGACCTGCTTGCCCGCATGTTCGAAATTGACCGTCACCCGGTCGCCGATGACCGACTGCACCTGCCCGATCCCCCAATCGGGCGCCGCGGGGTGGCGCACGCGCGCGCCCGGCTCGAAGAGTTCACTCATTCTTCATCCTTTCGGCGCAGCGTTAACGGGCGGGAAACCCCGTCCCGTCGTTGAGGAGCGTTTCGCTTGACCCAGGCCGCCGCCCCCGCTCTCGTCCTCGAGGAGGCCGAGCCCCTGTCGACCCTCGTCGCGCCCGCCGCGGACACGCGTCTCGCCGCGCTGCTCGGCTCGCGGATCTGCCACGACCTGATATCCCCCGTCGGCGCCATCGGCAACGGGCTGGAGCTGATGCGCGAAATCGGCGGCCCGCGGTCCGCCCATGGTGCGGAGCTGGAGCTGATCGGACGCTCCGCCGACGCCGCCGCGGCGGTGCTGCAGCTCTACCGCCTCGCCTTCGGCGCCGCCTCGCCGACCGAGCGCACGCCGCGCGCCGCGGCGCGCCGGGTGATGGCCCGGTGGATGGTGCACCAACGCGCCGATCTCGACTGGCCCGACGATCGGGGGGCGGAGGATCTGCCCCGCGCCGCCGCGCGTCTGCTGTGCAACATGGTGCAGATCGGCGTCGCCCTGCTGCCCCGCGGCGGGCTGGTGCGGGTGGAGCAGGCGGACGACGTCGGCGCCCTGCGCGTCCGTGCCGAAGGACAGACAGGCGCCCTGCCCGAGAACGCCGCCGCCTGGCTCGACGGCGAAGCGCCGGCGCCCGATCCCTCGCCGCGCGAGGTGCACCTGGCGCTCGCCGGCCGCCACGCCGTCGAAGCCGGCGTGCGTCTGGGCGTGTCGCTCGGCGAGGGCATGGTCACGCTGACGACCGCGCCGCGCTGATCCGCGGCCCCGCCAGGCCCGCGCGACGCGGGCTCGGCCCGGATGCCCCCGCGCGACCGCGGATCGCGGGCGGCAGGTCCGCCTTCGCGGCTCAGACCGGCGACAGCCCCGCCTTGAACCGGTTCATGTTCGCCCGATAGCGCCGCGCGCTGTCGCGCAGGGCCTCGCGCGCGGCGGCGTCCAGCTCCCGCACGGGCTTGGCCGGGCTGCCCACGGCCAGCCAGCCGTCGGGGATCTCCTTGCCCTCGGTCACCAGCGCCCCGGCCCCGATCAGGCACTCGCGCCCGATGCGCGCGCCGTTCAGCACCGTCGCGCCCATGCCGATCAGGGCGCCGTCGCCGATCTCGCAGCCATGCAGGATCGCCTTGTGCCCCACCGTCACCTCGGCCCCGACCCGCAGGGGAAATCCCGGATCGGCATGGCACACCGCCAGATCCTGCACGTTGGTCCCCTCGCCGAAGCTCAGATCCTCGGCATCGCCGCGCAGCACCGCGCCGAACCAGACCGAAACCCCCGCCGCGAGCCGCACGCGCCCCATGACCGACGCGCCCGGCGCCACCCAGAAATCGCCGTCCTGCGGAACCTCCGGCGCGCGGCCGTCCAGGGCGTAGAGCGTCATCGCCGTCTCTCCTCGAATTCGCGGTCCAGGCCCTGCACGAACGGAACCAGGCCCGGCCGGCGGCCGCGGCGCAGGCGCTCGGCGTCCAGGATCGCGCGCACCTCGCGCTCGCAGCGGTCCAGATCGTCGTTGATCAGCACGTAATCGTAGGCGTCCCAGCGGCTGATCTCGTCGAACGCGCGGGCCATGCGGCCGGCGATCACCTCGGCGCTGTCCTGGCCGCGGGCGCGCAGGCGCCGCTCCAGCTCCGCGATCGAGGGGGGCAGGATGAACACCGACACCACCGCATCCTTCAGGGCGGAGTTGCGCAGCTGCTGTCCGCCCTGCCAGTCCACGTCGAAGAGAACGTCGCGCCCGCGCTCCAGCGCCGCCTGCACGGGCTTGCGCGGCGTGCCGTAGAGGTTCCCGAAGACCTCCGCATGTTCGAGGAACTCGCCGTCGGCGACCATGGCCTCGAAGCGTCCGCGATCGAGAAAGATGTACTCTCGCCCATCCACCTCGCCCGGCCGCGGCGGGCGCGTCGTGGCGCTGACGGAAAAGTCGAACGCGCCGTCGTCGGACAGAAGCCGACGGGAAATGGTGCTCTTGCCCGCGCCGGAGGGCGAGCTGAGAATGAACATCAGGCCCCGGCGCGCCGGGACCGACGGCGCGGAGGCGTCACTCGACATTCGCCGCCTGCTCCCGCATCTGGTCGATCACCGTCTTCAGCTCCAGCCCCGCCGCGGTCAGCGCCGTGAAATCGGCCTTGGAGCACAGGGTGTTGGCCTCGCGGTTGAACTCCTGCACTAGGAAATCGAACTTTCGGCCCACCGGCCCCTGCGCCGCCAGCAGATCGCGGGCCGAGGCCACATGCGCCGCCAGGCGGTCCAGCTCCTCGCGCACGTCGCCCCGCACGGCCAGCAGCGCCAGCTCCTGCGCCAGGCGCTCGGGTCCCGGATCGGCCGGCGCGCCGGCCTCCATCAGCGCGGCGATCTTGCGCGACAGGGCCGGGCCCGCCTCCGCCGCGCGCGCCGCGGCGGCCGTTTCGACCTCGGCGCACAGCGTCTCCACGCGGTCGATCTGCGCGGTCAGGATCGCCGCGAGCCGCGCGCCCTCCTCGGCCCGCGCCTCCGCCAGGGCGTCCAGCGCCGCCTCCCCATCCGCCAGGATCAGCGCGTCCTGCGCCGCCAGGCGCGCCTCGTCCGGCGCCGCGTCGTCGGCGACCAGCACGCCGGGACGCCACAGCAGCGCCTCCGCCGACACCGGCGCCACGGGCAGGCCGGCCGCCTGCACCGCGCGCGCCGCCTCCGCCGCCAGATCGATGGCGGCGGTCAGCGCCGCGTGGTCCAGCCGCACCCGCGGCGCGCCCGGGGCTCGGGTCAGGCGCAGCGAGGCGTTGACCGACCCGCGCCCCAGCCGCGCGGCCGCAGCGGCGCGGAACTTCGCCTCCACGCCCTCGCGCCCGTCGGGCCCGCGATAGCGCACGTCGAGGCCCCGGCCGTTGACCGACCGCAGCTCCCACCGCCAGGTCAGCGTCTCGTCGCGCCCCTCGCGCGCCGCGAAGCCGGTCATGCTCTGCATGTCAGGGCGTCTCCCGCCGATCCGCGGCGCCCGCTTGACCGCCGCCGGACCCTAGCCGAGGCCGCGCGCGCCGCGCAATCGGCCGGCGTCAGGCCGAACGAGCCGCTTGATTAACTCTGACAGTCGCCCAATTCCGTCCAATACCGAGTAAAGTGCGACTCGAAGGCCTCAGGCGGGCCGGCCGCGGGGGGCGGCGCACACGCCGCTCTTGGAAGGGGGGACCGGGAAATGCTAAGAAATTACCGAAAGATCGAGCGCGTGATGGAACACTCCAACACACAGGCCCTTTATTCCTACTGGGACGAGCTGCGCGCCGGCCGCGACGCGCCCTCCCGGTCCGAAATCGACCCGCGTCGCATCGCGGGCGCGCTCGAAACCATGTTCATTCTCGAGGCGCTGAACGACGGTCAGCTGCGCATCCGCCTCGCCGGCACCGCGCTGTGCGAAATGCTGGGCATGGAGGCGCGCGGCCTGATGGTCGAAACGCTGATGGTCGAGGATCAGGCGCATGAGGCGCCCATGGTCGCCGCCCGCGCGTTGGAACGTCCCGGCCCCGTGGTCATGCGCGTGCGCGCCGTCGACGCCGAAGGCCGCGACTGGGTGGGCGAGGCGCTGTTCCTGCCGCTGCGTTCCGAGCTGGGCGAGCTCTCGCGCGTCATCGGCTGCGTGAACTTCCTGGGCGCCGACCGACGCGACCGGCCCGCCGGCCCGCTGCGCCTGCGCTCCCAGGGCTCGCGCGCGCTGGAGGTGGACGAGGACGAGGACGGCCTGGTCCTTCATGATCCGCTGGGCGCGCCGCCCGCCCGCACGCCGGCGCCCGCGCCGACGGGCTTCGCCGAGCCCAGCGCGCCCTTCGGCCGCCCCCGCGCGGTGGAAAGCGCGCCGCGCGATCCGTCCGAGGCGCGCCCGACGCTGACCGCGATCGAGGGCAACCCCGACGCGCCGCGCCCGGACAAGGGCGAGCGTCCGAGGCCCTCGCTGCGGATCGTCAAGGACTGACGGGCACGGCCCGCAGGTCGGCGGCGCCTCAGCCGCCGGCCCCGCCGCCGTCTGCGGCGGCGTCCGCGGCCTCCGCCGCGCTCCGCAGGAACGGCGCCAGGTCGCCATAGCCGGTGAACCGCCGCTCATGCGCCAGGCCCAGCCGCGTCGCCGCCGCGCGGGCCTTTTCGTCCAGCTCCGCATCCTCCACCTGCGCCAGATGCACCAGCGTCTCGTAGGCGCCGAACATCATCTCGATCAGCTCGGGATGCCGGTCGAAACCCATGGGCCGCCAGACGAAGGCGTCGAACTGACGGACCAGAAAATCGGTGAGGTAGAAGCAGCGCATCTCCGCATCGCCCCGCGCCGCGAAGACGTCGTTGCCGTCGAAGAAGCTGTAGCAATGCGGCCCGGCGATCATCTCCACGCCCAGCTCGGCGCAGCGCGCCTGCAGCAATCCCCCCGTGCCGCAATCGGCGTAGGCGACGAAAACCTCGGCGAATCCGTCGTCGCGCGCGGCGCGCACGGCGCTCTCGACCGCGTCGGGGATTCGGTCGGGGTGAAGATGAAGGTCCGCCGGCAGGCAGCGCAGCGCCACATGCCCCCAACCGCCGGAGCGGAGCACGGCCAGGATCTCTCGCGCCAGGGCGCCGCAGGCGATCACGAGGACGTTCGAGGCCGCGGCCCCCCCGGCCGACAGATCCGCCCCTTCGGTGGTCAGCCGTTCGTCCGACGGCGCCGCCGGGACGGCGTCATCCCGGCTCACGGCACGCCTCGCAGCCTGCACGCCGACGGTTCGCGACGCGCGCGACGACACCCGTTCGCCGCCCCCGGAACGCCGACCTCATGGCAAATGCGCGACATGGCCCTTCCCCGGTACCTCCGGTCCGCGTCGGTCGCGCCCCGCCCGACCCAAGGAGGCCCCGGATCAAGTCCGGGGCGCGCCTGCGCCGGGCCCGGCACGTCCGGACCGACCTCGAACGCTCCGGGGGGCCGCCTCCCAGGCCGACCGTCGGCCGGACCGGCCGGAACCCGACCCTCAGGCGATGGCGACCTGGTTGTGCTTGCGCGCGCTGACCAGCTGCTTGGCCGTCTCCACCGCCACGGCGGCGTCGCGGCAATAGGCGTCCGCGCCGATGGCCTTGCCGAACTCCTCGTTCAGCGGAGCGCCGCCGACCATCACGATGTAGTCGTCGCGGATGCCCTTCTCGACCATCGTGTCGATGACGACCTTCATGTAGGGCATGGTGGTGGTCAGAAGCGCGCTCATCCCCAGGATGTCCGCCTCTTCCTTTTCCAACGCCTCCAGATACGCCTCCACCGGGTTGTTGATGCCCAGATCGACCACGTCGAAGCCGGCGCCTTCCATCATCATCGACACCAGGTTCTTGCCGATGTCGTGGATGTCGCCCTTCACCGTGCCGATGACCATCTTGCCCATGCGCGGCGCCCCGGTCTCCACCAGCAGCGGACGCAGAATGTGCATGCCGCCCTTCATGGCGTTGGCGGCCAGCAGAACCTCGGGGACGAAGAGGATGCCGTCACGGAAATCGTTGCCCACGATCGTCATGCCGGCCACCAGCGCCTGGGTCAGCACGTCGTAGGGCTGCCAGCCGCGTTCCAGCAGCAGGTTGACGCCCTCGGCGATCTCTTCCTTGAGACCGTCGTAGAGGTCGTCATGCATCTGCAGCACGAGCTCTTCGTCGTTCAGCTCGCTGAGGACGATGTCCTCGCCGTCATCCTCGGCCATGCCGTCTTCCCCCGAACCTCGAGACCAATCTCATATATGGCTGCAACCGGTTCCCGGCGAGTTTAAATCGCGACGCCCGCCAAGGGTTTCGCGACTTTTTCCACGCCGCGGCCGATCCGGTCAGCCCGCCGCCGCCTGCGCGCGGGCCAGATCGCGCAGCCGCTGCACCATGGCCTTGAGCCCGTTGGACCGCTGAGAGCTCAGATGCTCCTGCAATCCCAGGCGCGTCAGCGCGCCTTCGGCGTCCTGGCCCAGGATCTCCTGCGCCGTGCGGCCGGAATACAGGGCGTGCAGGATCGCGATCAGGCCGCGCACGATCAGCGCGTCGCTGTCGCCGTCGAAATGCAGGCGCGCGGGGGGGCCGTCCTCCAGCCGGGGCGCGATCCAGACCTGGCTGGCGCAGCCGTCGACCTTGGTCTCCGGCCCCTTCAGCGCGTCGTCCAGCGGCGCCATGCCCTTGCCCAGCTCGATGACGTAGGCGTAGCGGTCCTCCCAATCGTCCAGGAACTCGAAGCTCTCGGCGATCTCTTCGAAGGCGTCGGGAAGCGGGGCGGACATATCGGCTCCTGTCGGGGCGTGACCGGGGGGCGTCGCGGCGCGGACGCCGCGGCTCGGCAGGCAGCTAGCGCGGGCGCCGCGCCGCCGCAACCGGGCGCGGCGCCTCGCCCCGCCTTTCCTTTCGCCGCGCCCCATGGTTTTCATCGGGCCGGGGCGCGGCGGAGGATGCGGGGACAGGACCATGCAGGACGGAACAAACAGGCGTCGCGCCGCGGCGGCGGCGGCGCTGACCGCGCTCCTGGCGGCGGCGGGCTGTTCGGACACGCGCGACGCGGTGGCCGAGGCGGCGGCGGGCACGGAGTTCCGGATCCTCGAACCGTCCACCCCGGCCGAGGCGGAGCCGGAGGCGCGCCTCGTCGACGCCCAGCTGCGTCCGGTCAGCCGCGTCGCCTCGCTGGAGCTGGGGCGCATGCACCGCGCGCGCCTTCTGGTGGCGCGCGGCGAGGCCCCGCGCACCGGCTGGTTCCAGCCGGAGCTGCGCCCCCGGCGCGACGGCGCGCCGGGCCCCGACGGATTTCTGGAATTCGACTTCATCGCCGCGCCGCCGGAGCTGAACGGCGGCGGCGAGCCGTCCGTCGGTTCCGCCGCGCAGCGCCGCATCAAGGCCGTGCGCCCGATCCCGGAGCGCGAGCTGCGCGGCGC
>JBCBYE010000515.1:0-3675 GCA_039816075.1 Pseudomonadota bacterium
CGAGCTTTCGAACGCCCAGATTTCGTTCTCCAGCTTCGCGGCCTCGGCCAGGATCAGGTTCTGGGTGGCCTCGTTCATGCCGTCCCAGGTGTCCAGATTGATCGCCGTGAAGGTGGCGGCGAAGCCCAGGCGGACGCGGATGTTGTGGGTCACCCAGAACCTGATCCTGGCCGAGGCCGCGAAGCTGGAGAACGAGATCTGGGCGTTCGAAAGCTCGCTCGATCAGCTGGGCATGGACTGCAACGCGCAGGGTCCCTGCGATCGGGGCGAGCCCGGCGGCATGGTGGGCATCGAGCCCGACGCCGAGGATCAGGCCCTTCTGGCCCGGATCACCGCCGAGGTGACCGTGCCCCGCTGGGCCGAGCGCTGCGGCGCCGAATGCGCGCAGGAATGGAACGATACCATCGGCAAGGTGATCGGCGTCGAAGCCCCCACCTCGTTCTGATCCGACGATCCGTGCCCGGCCGGCGGCGCCTGCGCGCGTCGCCGGTCGGACCCTTTGGGGGACCTCTACGATGTTCGAGACCATCCACAAGGCGCTGGCCGGCACGGCCCGCGGCGCGGCCGTTCTGGGCGGCTTGGCGATGACCTGCGCGGCCTTCATGGTCACGGCCGACGTCATCTCGCGAAAGCTGTTCGGCGTGACCATGCGCGGCTCGGACGAGATCACCGGCTACGTCTTCGCCGCGACGACGACCTGGGCCTACGCCCATTGCGTCTTCACCCGCTCCAACATCCGCATCGATGCGGCCTATCTGGCGCTGGGCCGGCGGCCGCGGGCGCTGCTGGACGTGCTGGGGCTGGGGCTGCTGACGCTCTACATGTTCCTGCTGACGCGCAGCGCGCTGACGGTGGTCGAAGAGAGCCTGCTGTTCAACTACACCGCGCAGACGCCCATGGCGACGCCGCTGTGGATCCCGCAGGGCTTCTGGTTCGCCGGGCTCGCCTTCATGCTCATCTGCCTGACCTTCCTGTGCGTGCGCGCCGCGGCGTTCCTGGTCTCGGGCGACTGGGCCGGGATCAACGCGACGATGGGCGTGCGGTCGGTCGAACAGGACATCGCGGAGGAGACGCACGCCTGAGCGCGCGCGTCGGAACACGCCCATGCAGATCACCATCCTCGTCCTGCTCCTGATCCTCGTCATCGCCGCCGTGCCGGTGGCCGCGGTGCTCGGCGTGCTCGGCCTCGCCCTCGACGAAATCTTCATGGGCGGGCGCCGGTCGCGCATGCTCGGCGATTTCGTGTGGGAGCAGAGCATCGAGTACATCCTCGTCGCCGTCCCGATGTTCATTCTGCTGGGCGAGATCGTGCTGCGCGCCGGCATTGCGCAGCGCATGTACGGCGCGGTGGCCAAATGGCTGTCGTGGCTGCCCGGCGGGCTGATGCACGCCAATGTCGGGTCCTGCGCGATCTTCGCCGCCACCTCCGGTTCCAGCGTCGCGACGGTCGCCACCGTGGGCACCGTCGCCTATCCGGAGATCGAAAAGCGTCTACAACGAGAGCCTGTTTCTGGGAACGCTCGCCGCCGGCGGCACGCTGGGCATTCTGATCCCGCCCTCGATCAATCTGATCCTCTATGGGCTGCTGACCGACACCTCGGTGCCGGAGCTCTATCTGGCGGGGGTGCTGCCCGGCGTGACGCTGGCGCTGCTGTTCATGCTGGTGGTGATCGTCGCCTGCTTCGTCCGGCCCGACTGGGGCGGGGAGCCCGTGCGCGCCACCTGGGCGGAGCGGTTCGAGGCGCTGCCCGACCTGCTGCCGCCGCTGCTCCTCTTCACGGTGGTGGTGGGATCGATCTATGCGGGCGTCGCCACGCCGACGGAGGCGGCGAGCGTCGGGGTGGTCTTCGCCATCCTCATCGCCGCCTGGCGCCGCGCGCTGTCGTTGAAGATGATGATCGCGGCGTGGGAGGGGACGATGCGGTCCTCGGCCATGGTGATGATCATCATCCTCGCGGCGGTGTTCCTGAACTTCGTGCTGGGCTTTCTGGGCGTCACGCAGGCGTTGATCGAAGGGATCGACGCGCTGGGCTGGACGCCGATGCAGACCATGCTGGCGATCATCGCCTTCTACCTGGTCCTCGGCATGTTCATGGAGACGTTGTCGATGATGCTCACAACCATCCCGGTGGTGTTTCCCATCGTGGTGCATCTGGGCTTCGATCCGGTGTGGTTCGGCATCATGATCACCGTGCTGATGGAGGCGGCGCTGATCACGCCGCCCATCGGGCTGAACCTGTATGTGGTGCATGGCACGCGCACGCGAGGCGGACGGTTCCACGACGTGAGCCTGGGCGCGGCGCCGTTCCTGGTGGCGATGCTGGGGCTGATCGCGATGCTGCTGGTCCTGCCGGGCATCGCGCTGTGGCTGCCGAGCCTTGTCTACTAGGCAGCCGCGAGGCGGGCGAGGATCTCATCCGCGGCGGCCCTCGCGATGGCCCGACGGGTTTCGACGACGGCCGAGCCGAGATGCGGGGTGAAGACCGTGCGGGGATGCGCCAAAAGGGCGGGATGCACGTCTGACGGCGCATCGGGGCGCGAGCGGTCCTCGAGCTCGAACACGTCGGCCGCGTAACCGCCGAGGCGGCCCGAGGCGAGGGCGTCGGCCACCGCCGCCTCCTGCACCACCGACCCGCGGGCGAGGTTCACCAGCAGCGCGCCGGGCCTCATCGCAGCGAGGAAGGCGGCGTCCACCAGGCCGAGGGTGCGGGGCGTCAGCGGCGTGGCCAGCATCACGACGTCCGCGCGTGCGGCGAGGTCGGCCAGGCTCGTGGTTTCGGCTCCCAGGGCCTGCGCCTGCGCGCGGGCCTCGGCGTCCGGCTCCGCCGCCAGCCGCTCCCCCGGAAAGCCTGAGAGCAGCTGCAGAATGGCCTGTCCCACCGCGCCGGCCCCGACGACCCCCACGCAGGCCCCGAGCAGCGAGGCGCCGTAAAGCGTCGGTCGCCAGCCCTGAAAGCCGCCCCCGCGCACGGCGGCGTCGCCGGGGCGCATGTTGCGGGCCAGCGCGATGGCGAGGCCCACCGCCAGCTCCGCCGTCGGCCAGGTCAGCAGGTCGGGCACATAGGCGAACGCGATGTCCCGAGCGCGCAGCGCCTCCCGATCCACGTTGTCGAAACCCTTGAAGGCGCCGGCCACCACGCGCAGCCGGGGGCAGGCGTCCAGCAGGGCGGCGTCGACCCGTTCGGTCATGAAGGCCATCAGCGCCTCCGCCTCGGCGCATTCGCGCGCCAGTTCGGCGGCGGAGAACGGGTCCGGCCCCGAGTTCATGCGCACGGGGCCGAGGACGGCGAGGTCCGCGACGATCTCCGCCTCGATGGGCTGCGCGACGACGATGCGGGCGGGCATGGGCGGCGGCTCTCAGCGCAGGTCGCGAGGGTCTGCGGCGGCGCCGGTCCAGTCCTCGGGCGGCGGATCGGCCATGAGGCGCGCGGCATTGCGCAGGTAGAGGCCGGCGACCGCATCCTCCGGACAGATCTCCGCCGCCTGCCGGAACTTCAGCCCGGCCTCGGCGAAACGGCGCGCCTCGAACTCCGCCAACCCCTCGGTCAGCGCGTCGCGCGCCAGCAGCTTGCCCAGGGAGGCCTGCGTGCCGTCCTCTGGCACGATCTCGAACGCCCGGATCGGCCTGCGGCGGCCGATCAGCGCCGAAAGGCCCAGGGGGCGCACCCGCTCGCG
>JBCBYE010000527.1:0-3551 GCA_039816075.1 Pseudomonadota bacterium
GGCGATTGTGCTGCTGCTGGCCCTTTCGGCATTCTTTTCGGGGTCGGAAACGGCGCTGACCGCCGCCTCTCGGCCCAAGCTGCACGGGCTGGCCGACAAGGGCTCGCGCGCCGCGCGCACGGCGCTGCTGCTGAAGGAGGATGGGGAGCGGCTGATCGGCGGCATCCTGTTGGGCAACAACCTTGCGAACATCCTGGCGACGTCGCTGGCCACGATCTTCTTCACGATCCTGGTGGGCGAAAGCGGCGTGGCCGTCGCGACGCTGGCCATGACCGCGCTGGTGGTCGTCTTCGCCGAGATCGCGCCCAAGACCTACGCGATTTCCGCGCCGGAACGGGCGGCGACGCGCGTCGCGCCGCTGATCGACCTGGCGGTGCGCATCTTCGCGCCCGTGGTCGCGGGCATCACGGTGTTCGTGCGCGCCTTCCTGCGCCTCTTCGGCGTGCGCACGGATCCCGAGGCGCACGTGCTTGCGCTGGAGGAGATCAAGGGCGCCATCGATCTGCACCATTCCGAAGGCGCGGTGGAGAAGGAGGAGCGCGACCGCCTGCTGGCCGCGCTGGACCTGGGCAACCGCGAGGTGGCGGAGGTGATGCGCCACCGCCGAAACATCGAGACCATCGACGCCAGCCTGCCGGCGGACGAGATCCTGGCCTTCTGCCTTTCCTCCCCCCACACGCGCATTCCGGTGTGGCGCGACGATCCCGAGAACATCGTGGGCGTGATCCATGCCAAGGACCTGCTGCGCGCCGTGCACCGGGTCAGCGCCGGGGCGCAGGGCGCGGCGGGCGTCGCCGAGCTCGACGTGATGGACGTGGCGATGGAACCCTGGTTCGTGCCCGACACCACGTCCATGGACGAGCAGCTGCGCGCATTTCTGACCCGGCGCAGCCATTTCGCCCTGGTGGTGGACGAGTATGGCGCGCTGCAGGGCCTGATCACGCTCGAGGACATCCTCGAGGAGATCGTCGGCGACATCGCCGACGAGCACGATGCGGAGGTGGAGGGTCTGACCCGCCTGCCCGACGGCGCCGTGGCGGTGGAGGGGCAGATGACTATCCGCGACCTCAACCGCGCCATGGACTGGTCGCTGCCGGACGAGGAGGCGAACACGGTCGCGGGCCTGGTGATTCACGAGGCGCAGGCGATCCCGGCCGCCGGGCAGATCTTCAGCTTTCACGGTTTTCGCTTCGAGGTGCTGGAGCGGCGGCGCAACCAGATCACGCGCATCAAGATCCGCCGCCTCGCCGCGGTGGAGGCGGAGGGCTGAGCGGGCCTTGACGCGCGCGCCGCGCGGCCGCACCTGACGGAGCGACGGGCCCGAACGCCCGGCCGACATGGAAAGAGCGCCATGAAACCTTCCGCCCGCATCCGCGGCATCCTCGACGGCGGCTCCGACGGGTGGGAGATCCTGGCCCGCGCGCGGGCGATGCAGCGGGCCGGCCGGCCGGTCCTGAATCTGACCATCGGCGAGCACGAAGACCCCACGCCGCCGCGCATCATCGCCGCCATGGGCGACAGCGCGGCGGGCGGCGAGACCCGCTACGCCGCCTTCACCGGCAAGCCCGAGCTGCGCGCCGCCATCGCCGCCCGCGCCGCCTCGCGCACCGGCGCGCCCGTGCGGTCGGAGGAGGTGATCGTCACCGCGGGCGGACAGTCGGCGCTGCTTTATGCGTTTCTGGCCTGCCTCGATCCTGGCGACGCCATGGTCGTCGTTGATCCGTTCTATGCCACCTATCCCGGCACGGTGCGCGCGGCGCAGGGCGTCGTGCGGCTGGCCCCCTCGCTGCCCGACCGCGGATTTCAGCCGGACCTGGCGGCGCTGGACGCCGCCTGCGACGGGGCGCGGGCGCTGCTGATCAACTCCCCTCACAATCCCACCGGCGCCGTCTACACGCCCGAAACCATGGCGGCGGTGGCGGAGATCGCGCGGCGGCGCGACCTGTGGCTGATCTCCGACGAGGTCTATGACGGCATGGTCTGGCGCGGGGCCCATGTCTCGCCCCGCGGCCTGCCGGGGATGGCGGAGCGGACCGTCGTCATCGGCTCGCTTTCGAAAAGCCACGGCATGACCGGATTCCGCCTGGGCTGGGCCGTGGCGCCGGAGGCGGTCGCGACGCTGATGGGCGATCTGGCGCTGAACGCCACCTACGGCCTGCCCGGCTTCATCCAGGACGCCGGCCTTTTCGCGCTGACCCGCGCGGGGCCGGAGGAGGATGCGCTCGCCGCCGTCTTCCGCCGCCGCCGCGACCTGGCCGTCGAGACGCTGTCGGGCCGCAACGGCATCGCCCTGTCCCCGCCGGACGGAGCCATGTACGTTATGGTGGATGTCCGCTCCGCCGGACTCGGCGGCGAGGCCTTCGCCAACGCGCTGCTGGAGGCGGAGGGCATCGCCGTCATGCCGGGCGAAAGCTTCGGCCAGGCCGCCGCCGGACATCTGCGCGTGGCGCTGACGGTGCCCGACGATCAACTGGCCGACGCGCTGCGGCGCATCGCCGATTTCGCCGCCGCGCGCGCCGCGGCGGCCTGAGACGACCGAAGGAGACGACGCCATGCCCGCCCCCGCCCTTCTCGCCGCGCCCGGCGCGCTGAAGCTGCTGGGCTGGAGCGCCGCCGGCGCCGCGGCCCTCTACGTCGCCGCGCGCGCCCGGGGCGAGCGTGCGCGGCCCCTGCATGAGGAGGCGGCGCTGGACGGCGTCGGGGACGGCGTCGCCGTCGACGCCTCGCGCGATGCGGGCCGCACGCGGGCGGATGTGCGCGCCGGTTTTCGCCGCGTGCTGCGTCCCCTGCCCGGCGGACCGGGGCTGGAGATCGAAGGGGCCCTTCTGGGCCGGCTGCGCGTGTCGCGCGCCGATGCGGGCACGGGAGGCGCATGATGAAGCTGCTGCATGCGGGGGCCTCGCCCTTCGTCCGCAAGGTGATGGTGGCCCTGCACGAGCTGGGCGCGATGGACAAGGTGGAGCTGGCGAACGGCGCCTCCTCGCCGCTCGCGCCCAATGCCGGCAACCTGGAGGTGTCGCCCCTGGGCAAGATCCCCGCGCTGGTGCTGGACGGGGGCGAAACGCTCTACGACAGTCGGGTCATCACCCGCTGGCTCGACGCGACGCAGGGCGGCGGGCTCTATCCTCAGGGCGAGGCGCTGTGGGATTGCCTGGTGCGCGAGGCGACCGCCGACGGCGTGATGGAGGCGGCGCTGGCCGTGGTCTACGAGGCGCGGCTGCGCGACGAGGCGCAGCGGTCCGAGGCCTGGGTCGCCGGCCAGCGCGCCAAGATCGCGCGCGCCATGGACCATTACGATGCCGACATCGCGCGGCTGTCCGGCAAGGAGGACATGGGCGCCTTCGCGCTGGCCTGCGCGCTGGGCTACGTGGATTTCCGGATGCCCGACTGGGACTGGCGCCAGGGCCGGTCGAAGCTGGCGAAATGGGCCGACGCCATGCTGGCGCGCCCGTCGATGGCGGCGACCGCGCCGAGCTGAGATCGGACGCCGGGCTTTGCGGGCCGGTCCGCCGTCGCGGCGGGCCGGCCCTTTTTTGTTTGCGGTCAGAGAC
>JBCBYE010000275.1:0-6085 GCA_039816075.1 Pseudomonadota bacterium
GGCGGGGTCGATCAGGGTCAGGCGGCCGTCGGCCCAGCGCACCAGGCGGACGGGCGCGTCCGCGGGCACGTCGGCCAGCATGCGCACCCGGGCAAGGGCGCGCTGCAGGCCGCCGACGAAGCCGACCGCTTCGGGGCCGAGCTCGGCGCGCAGGGCGCCGTCGGCGTCCTCCACGCGGATGCCGCCGTCGGCGCGGGGGATCAGGACCAGGGCGCGCTCCTGCACGACCGCGAGGTCGTCGGGATACTTCGCGGCCGGCGGCTGGCCGGTGAAGACGGCCAGCGCCACCAGAAGGGTGGTCAGGCCGACCAGCCCGCCGATGGCGCGCAGCAGGGCGCGCGGGATGAAGCGCACCTGGTCGGAATGCGGGTTCGTGATGATCCGGCGCCGGGGCGGGGCGGGCGCGAGGGCGGGATCGGCGTGGCTCATTTGGGCGCCTCCTTCATTCGGCCGGAATGGGGGCCGGACCGCCGGGCCGGGCGACCGGCCGGGCGATGGGGCGGACCGGCGCCGCGGCTCCTCGCGCCGCAAGAGGGACCGCGGGCCGAGGCGCAGCGGATGCCGCGGCGCCTGGCGCCCCTTCGGCCTCGCGCCGCGCCAGGTCGGCGCGCAGGGCGTCGGCCAGCAGCGTCGCGACGCGGCCCGCATCGGGGACGCAGCGCAGCATCGGCTGCGCCCGGGCCATCTTCCACGGCCGGCAATGGGGCCACAGCACCAGATAGCCAATGCGCGACTCGCCGCCGAGGGTCAGCGGCACGTCGCCCGTCCCCGACGCATGCACCCGCAGATCCGCGCGCTCGATCCAGCGGAACGGCAGGTTCAAGTTCACCGTCAGGGCCGAGCCGATGCGCATGGACACGCGCCGCGTGGTGATCGTGTAGACCGTCGCCCGGGCCGTCACCCAGGCCAAAGCCGACAGCACGGCGACCGCCAGAACGGCGAGCCCCGCATACCAGACGGCCGAGGCGGCGATCTCGCGCATCGGCGCGCCCTCGGCGCTGAGCCGCAGGGCCTGCCACGCGCCCAGCAGCGCGAACCAGCCCGCCGCCAGGCGAGTGCGGAAGCAGCGCCGCGCCAGGGCCCGCCAGTCGGGCGCGCCCTGCCACAGGATGCGCTCCCCGGCGGGCGGTCGGCCGGGCAGGCCGTGCACGGGCTCGACCTCGAACTCGTCGGAGAGGTGACCGTAATCGGACATCAGATCTGCGGCTCCTCGCGCGCCTTGGAGGCGTAGAGCAGCCCGCCGCAATAATAGCCGCTGATCTTGTCCTCCTCGAGCAGGGTGATCTGCTCGGGCGACTTGGTCGTCGGCACGTTGGCGAAGTTGGCCGCGTAAAGGCAGCGGATCGTCACCGTCGGCTTCCACCAGTTCACATAGCACAGCGTGAACGGCGCCAGGCGGACGGAACCGTCGGCCATCTCGATCTCGATGTAGCGGATCAGCGATTCCGACCGGTCGACCCAGACGTCCTTGACCGTGCCCACCACCTGATCGTCGCCGGACATCACCTCGCGCCCGCGCACGTCGCGCGAGCCCGGCGCGATGGCCCATTCGCCGTCGATGCGCATCGGCACAATCTTGGGATCGCCGTGATGCGTCATGTCGGGCACGTCGGCGCGCATGGCGTAGGCGGCGGGGCCCACCCCGTCCACCAGCGGATCGCCCGTGGGAACCAGCGGCGAGCTGAGGTCGAAGCCGGTGCGCGCCAGCGTCTCGGAATGGTCGCGCACGTCGTCCTGGCCGGGGCCGGGCACATAGCGGTCGCCGCCGCCATGGGGCAGCTTGAAGAGCTTGGGATCCGGCAGGGGCAGGCCCGACACGGGCAGCTTCTCTTCCGTCTGCTCGGACAGCAGGGGAAAGCCCTCGCGCATGTTCTCGCGCTGGATCCAGATGATGAGCGCCGCGAAGAAGCCCCAGAACAGGTAGAGCGTCAGCTGAGCGACGTCGAAATAGCCGGTGATCGTGCTGGTGATGTCCATGGGTTCGGACCTCCTCAGGTGGGGAATTCGGCCAGACCGAAGCGATCGGTCCGCCGAAGCTGATCGGCGCGCGGCGTCTTTTTGACGAGCGGGCCTATGACGACGAGAGTGACGAAGAGCAGCGCGATCTCGATGTGCCAGACCGCGGAATATCCGATGGCGGGGTCGATCAGGGCCGTGCCCAGCGCGCCCGCTTCGGCGAGCCCGCCGAAGACGTCGCGGATCAGCCCGCCGGCGAGCACGCCCAGCCCCGTGGCCGTGGCCGTGGCCGCGCCCCAGGCGCCCAGCGCCAGGCCCGCGCCGCCCCGGTTCAGCGACATGGCCGCCGTCAGCCCCGACACGCCGAACAGGCCCGAGCCGAAGCCGATCGCCACCGCGCCCAGGCGGAACAGCGTCGGCGCCTCCATCGGGGCCGAGAAGATCACCATGGCGAAGGCGAAGGCGCCCGACACCGCCGCCCAGGCCGCCAGCAGCGCCGGATCGACGCCGCGCGCCAGCCAGCGGGCCGCCGCGGCGAAGCCGGCGAGGGCGCCCAGGCTCCACAATCCCGTCAGCGCGGTGGTGGCGGCGACCGACAGGCCCAGGATCTCGCCGCCATAGGGTTCCAGCAGGATGTCCTGCATGGCGAAGCCCATGGTGCCCAGGAACACGGCCAGCAGCAGCCGCCCGGCGCGACCGCCCGCGATGAAGTCGGCCCAGGCGTCGGAAAAGCGGGGGATGGGCGCCGTGCGCTGCTCCCGCGTCTGGGGGCGCATCGCCTCCTGCTTCCACAGGGCGATGAAGTTCAGGATCAGCGTCAGCACCGCCGCGCCCTGAATCACCTGGATCAGCTTGACCTTGCCGAAGTCGCGCAGCAGCCAGCCGAACACGAAGGCCGAGATGCACATGCCGACCAGCAGCATCACGTAAAGCAGCGCGACGACCCGCGGCCGCGTCTCCTCCGACGCCAGATCGGTGGCCAGCGCCAGACCCGCGGTCTGCACCATGTGCAGGCCAATGCCGGTCATCACGAAGGCGAGCGCGCCGCCGGCATAGCCGATCCACATGGGCCCCGTCGTGTCGCCGGAGATCAGGAGCAACGCGAAGGGCATGATCGCGAGCCCGCCGAACTGCCACATGGTGCCCAGCGCCAGATAAGGCGCGCGCTTCCACCCGATGGCGGAGCGGTGATGGTCCGATCGGTGGCCCAGCAGCGCGCGGAACGGCGCCATCAGCACGGGCAGCGCGGCAAGGGCGGCGACGATGCCGGCGCCGATCCCCATCTCCACGATCATCACGCGGTTGAGCGTGCCCATCAGCAGCACGGTCGCCATGCCGACGGAGACCTGAAACAGCGCCAAGCGCAGCAGGCGCGGCAGCGGCAGATCGGCCGAGGCCGCATCGGCGAAGGGCACCAGGCCCTTGCCGACGGTGGAAAAGAACTCCGCCTTGAAGCTGCGCTCGCTCATGCAGGCCGCGCCTCCACCGCCTCGGAAATGTAGAAGCCGCTGCTCACCCGCTCGCGGCTGGCGATCCGCCATTCGGCGAGGGCCGGAACCTTGATCGCGCGCCGCGCCAGCGCGCTGGCCTTGACCGGCTGGATGGCGGGGGAACGGTCGCCGCGCGGAAACAGCTTGCCCGCCGCCCACATCGCGTTGAGCGCGGGGGTGGAGGGGGCGACGGTGAAGGCGATGGAGCCCGAGGTGCGCGCCGCCAGCCGGGCGAGCGCGGCGACGATGTCGTCGGCGCGGTAGTGGATCAGGCTGTCCATGGCGACCACATGGTCGAAGCGGCCCAGCTCCTCCGCCAGCATGTCGCCGGAGCGCCAGTCGATCCGCGCCAGCGCCTCGGCCGGGGCGGCGGCGGCCGCCCGCTCCTGCGCGATGCCGACGAGGGTGGGGGAGATGTCGATGGCCGTCACCTGCGCCCCGCGGCGGGCGGCGGCGACCGCCAGCTGACCCACGCCGCAGCCGGCGTCGAGCAGGCGCAGCCCGCGCATGTCCTCGGGCAGCATCGACAGCAGCACGCCGCGCATGCGGTCGCGCCCGGCGCGCACCGTCGCGCGCACCCGGCTGACCGGCGCGTCGGAGGTGAGCCGGGCCCAGGTCTCGGTCGCGGTGCGGTCGAAATACTCCTCCAGCCGCCCGCGCGTCGCCTCGTAGGACGGGGCGGGCGCATGCGCCGGGATCGGGCCGGCGGCCGAGGATCGGCGGGTCGCGGCGGCCATCAATCGAACCCCAGCAGCTCGAAGATGTCGCGGTCTTCCATGGGCGCGGGGGCCAGCGGATCGGTGCCGCGCCACAGGGTCTCGGCCAGCTGCATGTAGGCCTTCTGCACCTGCACCACGTCCTCGTCCGCATCCATCTGAAACAGGGTCTTCTTCTTCAGACGGCTGCGGCGGATGGCGTCGATGTCCGGCAGATGCGCCAGGCGCTTGAAGCCGACCGTGTTGCAGTAGCGATCGACCTCGTCGGTCTCGCGCGAACGGTTGGCGACGCAGCCGGCCAGCCGCACCTGGTAGTTCTTGGACTTCGCCTGCACCGCGGCGAGGATGCGGTTCATGGCGTAGATGCTGTCGAAATCGTTGGCGGTGACCACCACCGCCCGCTCCGCATGCTGCAGCGGCGCGGCGAAGCCGCCGCAGACCACGTCGCCCAGCACGTCGAAGATCACCACGTCCGTATCGTCGAGCAGATGGTGCTGCTTGAGCAGCTTGACCGTCTGACCGACCACGTAGCCGCCGCAGCCGGTGCCCGCGGGCGGGCCGCCGGCCTCCACGCACATGACGCCGTTGTAGCCCTCGTAGACGAAATCCTCGGGGCGCAGCTCCTCGGGGTGGAAATCGACCTCCTTGAGGATGTCGATGACCGTGGGCACGAGGCTGCCGGTCAGCGTGAAGGTGCTGTCATGCTTGGGGTCGCAGCCGATCTGCAGCACGCGCTTGCCCAGATGGCTGAACGCGGCCGACAGGTTGGACGACGTCGTGGACTTGCCGATGCCGCCCTTGCCGTAGACGGCGAAGACCTTGGCGCCCTCGATCTTGTCCTGGGGGTCGAGCTGGACCTGGACGGAACCGTCGCCGTCCTGGCCCTTGAGAACCGGGGGCGTCGCGCGGGTGTCGAGCGGGCTCATGGGGTGATCTCCTATTCCGCCGCGACGGGCGAGGTCGCGGGGGCGACGGGCTGGTCCTCGAAGACGCCTTCGAGGCGGTCTTCGAGCTCTTCCGCGCCGCGGCGCAGGGCGTCGAGGGTGGCGTCGTCGGGGGCCCAGTAGGCGCGCTCGTGCGCCTCCAGCAGGCGGTTGGCGAGGCGGGCGCTGGCCTGGGGGTTCAGCTCCGCCAGGCGGCCGCGCATCTCGTCGTCGAGGACGTAGGTCTCGCTGATGCGCTGATAGACCCACGGATCGACCTGCCCGGTGGTGGCGGACCAGCCCAGCGCGTTGGTGACATGGGCCTCGATCTCGCGCACGCCCTCGCGGCCATGGCGCAGCAGGCCCTCGTACCATTTGGGGTTCAGCGTCCGGGTCCGCGTCTCCAGCGCCACCTGCTCCTTGAGCGTGCGGACCTTGCCGTCGCCCCGGGTGCTGTCGCCGATGTAGACCGCCGCCTCCTCGCCGCCCTTCGCCCGCTTCACCGCGCGCGACACGCCGCCGAGCGTGTCGAAATAGTGGTCGATGGTGGTGACGCCCAGCTCCACGCTCTCGAGGTTCTGGTAAGCCAGGTCCACGTCCTTGAGCATGGTCTGCAGCAGCGCCGCCTGCTTGGCCGGCTTGCCGTCGCGGCCGTAGGCGAAGCACTTGCGCGCCTCATAGGCGTCGGCCAGCTCGTCCTCCTCGTCCCAGGCGCCGGACCCGATCAGGGCGTTGACGTTCGCGCCATAGGCGCCGTCGGCGTTGGAGAAGACGCGCAGCGCCGCGGTCTCCAGATCGCAGCCATGCTCGGCCGCGTAGGCGAGCGCATGGGCTCGGACGAAGTTGCTCTCTTCCGCCTCCTCCGCCGACGCCGCCAGCCACGCCGCCTCGGCCAGCATCCGGGTCTGGATCGGCAGCAGGTCGCGGAAGATGCCCGACAGGGTCACCACCACGTCGATGCGCGGGCGGCCCAGCTCCTCCAGCGGGATCAGCTCCGCCC
>JBCBYE010000018.1:0-16575 GCA_039816075.1 Pseudomonadota bacterium
ATCGTGCGCACCACGCGCGGGTCCGCGCAGGCCGGGCCGGTCAGCGCGACGATGCGCGTCGGGTCGTAGGTTCCGGTCTGCAGCAGGCGTCCGATGGCGATCACGTCCTGATAGCCGATGGTCCAGACGACCTTGTCGCCCACGGGCGGCTCCAGAAAATGCACATGCGTGCCGGCGAGGCCGGCGGGATGCGGACCGGCGAAGGACGCCGCCTCCACCCCCGGCGCATCTCCGCCCGGCAGATCCGCCCCATCGGCCTGGCACAGATAGGTCTTGCCGGCCGAAAGCTTGGCGACGGCGCTCAAGCCCTCGACGAACGCCTCGGCCGCATCGCGGATGATCGGCGCGGGGTCGGCGGCGAGGGGTTCGGTGTCCGTCGCCGTCACGAAGATCGCCGCGGGCCGCGTGTCGGGGCGCGGGATCTTGGAGAACGGGCGCGTGCGGAACGACGTCCAGAGGCCCGCGGCGCACAGCCGTTCCGCCAGTCCTTCGATGGTGGTCGCATCGCCGATCGCGGAAAAGTCAACCGGCGGCGCCGCGGCGGCGTCGATCTGGATTTCGACGCTCAGCAGCTTGCGTCGGGCCCCGCGATTGACGGCGCGCACCCGACCGGCTGCGGGCGAGACCACCTGCACCTCCGGCGTGTCCTTGTCCGTCAGGATCGGCGCGCCGATGCCGACCACGTCGCCCTCGGCGACCGACAGCCGGGGCTTGAGGCCCACGTAATCCTCGCCGATCACCGCCGCGGTCGTGATCGTCGGTCCGGCCTCGACGCCCTCCCTCGGGGCGCCGAGAATGGGAACGTCCAGTCCTTTCCTGAGCGCGAAACGCTGCATAGTCTTGTACCTCGTCGGGCGCCGAATGATGCGCGTGCGTCGCGTGCGCGCAGCCGGCTTCCCCTCGTGCTTGAAAAGTTGTTAATACGCTCTAGGCAGCGAGGCCAGCATGAACATGGCCCATGGTCGAAACATCGCAGGCGGGCCCCCGGGCGACGTCCGACGCCGCCCCGAACGCACCCGTCGGCGCCGAAACTCAACGGATCGAACCTCGTGGAAGCTTTTTCGACGCGCACTTCGCCGATTTCGCCGCGCCCCCGGGGGCGCGCGATCGAATCGAACCTGCGCCGCCTCGACGACGTTCGCCTCGCAGCCACCGCAAGAAAGGTCGAACCGTGATCGACTCGGCAAACCTCTCCCGTCGTTCCTTCATGGTCATGCCGCTGGTCCTGGCGGCCTGCGCCAAGGGCGCCGACACCTATCGCCTGTCCGGCGCGACCATGGGCACGACCTATAACGTCGTTGCCGTGGACGTGGAGAGTCGACAGGACGAACGGCGCGTGGCCGCAGCCGTCGCCGAGGCGCTGGGCGACGTCAATCGCCGGATGTCGAACTGGGATCCGGCGTCCGAAATCTCGCGCTTCAACGCCCGGACAAGCGACGCGCCCGTCGCCGTATCCGCCCAGCTGGCCGAGGTGATGGATGCGGCCGAGGCGGTGCATGCGGCCAGCGGCGGTCGCTTCGACACCACGATGGGGCCGCTGATCGAGCTGTGGGGCTTCGGCGCGCCCGGCGCGGCGGACCTGCCGTCGGACGTTCAGATCGCAGCGGCCATGGCCCGTTCCGGCCACGCCAACACGCTCGAGGTCGCCGGCGGCGCGCTGCGCAAGCGTCGGGCGGACGCGCAGGTCTACCTCGCGGCCATCGGCAAGGGGTATGGCGCGGACCATGTGGGCCGCGCGCTGCAGGCGCTGGGCCTGAACGACTACATGGTGGAGATCGGCGGCGACCTCTACGCGTCCGGCCGCAACCCGGACGGGCAGCCGTGGCGCATCGGGATCGAGGCGCCGGCCGTCGGCGCCCGCGATCTGCTGCAGGTGGTGGCGGCCAGCGATCTCGGCCTCGCCTCCTCCGGCGGATATCGCAACTATTTCGAACGCGACGGGCGCCGCTTCTCTCACATGATCGACCCGACCACGGGCCGACCGGTGGAGCATGACACCGCCTCCGTCACCGTCCTCGCCGAAAATGCCATGCTGGCCGACGCCTGGGCGACGGCGCTGCACGTGATCGGCACGGAGGAGGGTCTGCCGCTGGCGGAAAGAAACGGCCTCGCCGCCCTCTTCACCCAGGTGGATGCCGCCGCCGACGGCCTGCGCTTTCGCAGGGTGGCCAGCCCGCGCTTCGCCGCGCTCACCGCCTGATCCGCACCCGGTAGGAGCGCCCCATGGCCACCTTCGTGCTCGCCTTCGGACTTCTGATGATCGTGACGTTCGGCATGGCCATCGGCGCGATCCTGATGGGCAGGACGATCAAGGGCAGCTGCGGCGGCCTCAACGCGATCGGCGACGCGGATCAGTGCCTCGTCTGCAGCAAACCCATCGACCCCGACAGTCCCTTGCGCGAGCGCATGAACTGCCCCCGTGCGCGCAAGATGCTGGAGCGGGCCGGGATCGAGGCCGAAAGCTGAGCCGAGCCGCTCAGCCCGCAGCGCCCTCCAACGGCACGAACCCCACCGTCAGCAGCGCGGCCGCGGCCAGCAGGCCGAACGCCCAGAGCTGCCAGCGCGGCCCGGAGGCCCGCCACACCCTTCGATATTGGTAGCCACCCCAGCAGGCGACCACGAAGATCGTCGTCGCGAGCGCGGGCGACAGCGTCAGATCGGACAAGAAAACCCTCCCAAGCAGCGCATTTCCGCTATCCTGTCCCTCCGAGAGCTAGAATGGCCGGGAGGAAAGCCATGCCGGAGTCCTATCGCGCGCCCTCGAGCCGGGACAAGGCCGGCGAGCGCACCTACAGCCAGAGCGCCGCAAGCAACCTCGCCGCCGGTCCCGCCGACGTCGCCAGGCTGCTGCAGGGCAAGACCTCCGGCGTCGTGTCCATCGGTCCTGACGAAACGCTCGGCCGCGCCGTGGAGACGCTTCGCGACCGAGGCATCGGCGCCCTCATGGTCACCGACGCCGCCGGCGCGCTGGTCGGCATTCTCTCGGAGCGCGACATCGTACGAAAGCTGGCCGACACGCCCGGCCGGACGTTGCCCCAGCAGGTGCGCGAGGTGATGACGGCCAAGGTGGAGACCTGCAGCCCGGGCGAGCCGCTGGTCGCCGTGCTGCGCCGTATGACCGCAGGCAAGTTCCGCCATATGCCCGTGGTCGAGGGCGAGCGTCTGATCGGCATGGTGACGATCGGCGACGTGGTCACCTACCGATTGACGGAGCTGGAGCACGAGTCGCTGCAGCTCAAGCAGCTGATCGTGGGCTGACGCGGTCGAGGGGCGAGGCGGGCCGGCCCCGCGCCGCCGACCGGCTCAGCGCTTCGGCCGCTCCGACTTGGGATCGTAGAGCGGCTTGAGGCTGGCCTGCGTGGCCAAGCGCCGACCGGCGATCTCCACGTGGTAGCGGCTGGCCAGCATCTCCGCGGGCGGCTCCCCCGGTCGGGTGCAAGGCACGTAGCCAAGCCCGACGGCGGCGCCGAGCGCATGGCCGTAGCCGCCGGAGGTGAGGAAACCCACGATCTCGCCGTCGCGCAGAACCGGCTCGTTGTGAAACAGGAACGCGTCGGGATCGTCGAGCTTGAACTGCAGCAGGCGACGTTCCAGACCCGCCTCCTTCTTGCGCAGCACCGCCTCGCGGCCGATGAAATCGCCCTTGTCCGGCTTGACGGCGAAGCCGAGGCCCGCCTCCAGCACGTGATCCTCGTCGGTGATGTCGTGGCCGTAGTGGCGGAACGCCTTCTCGATTCGGCAGAAATCCATGGCGTGCAACCCGCAGAGCTTGAGGCCATGGGGCGCGCCGGCCTCCAGCAGCGTCTCCAGCACATGGGCGGCCATGTCGGTGGAAACGTAGATCTCCCACCCCAGCTCGCCCACATAGGTGACGCGGTGCGCCCGGGCGAGGCCCATGCCGATCTCGATCTCCCGCGCCAGTCCGAAGGGATGCACGTCGTTCGAGAAATCGTCGGGCGAGCAGGCGGCCAGCACGTCGCGCGCCTTCGGACCCATCAGCGGCAGCACCGCCTCGGCCGACGTCATGTCGGTCGCAACGACGTTGTCGTCTTGGGTGTGGCGACGGATCCAGGCCAGATCGCGCTGCAGCGTCGCCGCCGGCACGACCAGGAAGAACAGATCCTCGGCCAGGCGCGTGACGGTCAGGTCGCATTCGATGCCGCCGCGGCGGTTGAGCATCTGGGTGTAGACGATCCGCCCGGGTTCGACGTCCATGCGTGCGCCGCACAGCCGCTCGATCGCCTTGAGCGCGTCGCGCCCCTGAAGCCGGATCTTGCCGAAGGACGACATGTCCAGCAGGCCCACGCCCTCGCGCATCGCCATGTGCTCGGCCCGCGCGTTGGCGAACCAGTTCTGTCCCTGCCAGTCGTGGCGATACTCCGGCGCCTCGCCTTCGGCGGCGAACCAGTTGGCGCGCTCCCACCCCGCGGTCTCGCCGAAGACGGCGCCGCGGGACTTGAGATGCTCGTGCAGAGGCGAGCGGCGAACGCCGCGCGCCGTTTCCGGCTGACGGAAGGGGTAGTGGTCGGCATAGAGCAGGCCGAGCGTTTCGCTCACCCGCTCCTTGAGATAGCGGCGGTTGCGTTGGAACGGCTGCGCGCGCCGGATGTCCACGTCCCAAAGGTCGAAGGGCGGCTCGCCATCCTCGATCCAGTGCGCCAGCGCCATGCCGGCCCCGCCGGAGGACACGATCCCGATGGAGTTGTAGCCGGCGGCGACCCAGTAGCCCTTCAGCCCCGGCGCTTCGCCCAGATAGTAACGGTCGTCGGGCGTGAAGCTTTCGGGTCCGTTGAAGAAGGTGTGGATGCCGGCCTCGGCCAGCATGGGCATGCGGTTCACCGCCTGCTCCAGGATCGGTTCGAAATGATCGAAGTCCTCGGGCAGCTGATCGAAGCAGAAATCCTTGGGGATGCCGTCCATGCCCCAGGGCTTGGCGCGCGGCTCGAAGGCGCCCAGCATCATCTTGCCGGCGTCCTCCTTGTAGTAGGCGCACTCGTCGGGAACCCGCAGAACCGGCAGCTGCGACAGGCCCTCGATGGGTTCGGAGACGATGTAGAAGTGTTCGCAGGCGTGCAGCGGCAGGCCGACGCCGTTCTTCGCCGCCAGCTCCCGCCCCCACATGCCGCCGCAATTCACCACGACGTCGGCCTGAATTCGGCCCGCGGCCTCGCCGTTGACCCAATCGACGCCGGTCACGCGGCCGCCCTGGGTAACCACGCCGGTCACCTCGACGTTTTCCACGATCCGGGCGCCGCGGTCTCTTGCGCCCCGGGCCAGCGCGTGGGCGACGTTGGCGGGGTCGATCTGCCCATCCTTCGGCAGATGCACGCCGGCGGTCACGCCGTCGATGTTGAGATGCGGGTAGAGGTCCTTGACCTCGCCCGGCGACAGATCCTCCACATCCACGCCGAAGACCCGCGCCAGCGAGGCGGTGCGCAGCAGCTCCTCCCTGCGGTCGTCGGTCAGCGCGACGGTGATGGAGCCGCACTGGCGAAAGCCGGTGGCGATGCCGGTCTCCGTCTCCAGTTCCTCGTAGAGATCGGTGGAGTACTTCGCGAGGCGGGTCATGTTCTGGTTGGGCCGCAGCTGCCCGATCAGACCCGCAGCGTGCCAGGTTGTGCCGCAGGTCAGCTGCCGACGCTCCAGCAGCACCACGTCGGTCCAGCCAAGCTTGGCCAGGTGATACGCGACGGAGCAGCCGGAGACGCCGCCGCCGATCACGACGGCGCGGGCGGATGAGGGAAGGTCGGCCATGGCGGGACTCCAGCGGGTTTCCTTGGACGCCGTGGCGGTCGAGACGGCGGGGACGACCGACGGTAGCGCCCGGACGCGTCAGGCGAAACCTATGCAGGGGCGTCGTTCGCGTCGCAGCGCCGACACCGCCCGTCGGCGGCGCTCGCGCCGCATCGGCGGCCTCGAACGGCTCGTGACGCACCCGAGCGAGGCGGGCCAGACGAGTTCGGGCCACGCGGGGGCGGGCCAGGCGGGGGCGGGTCAGGCGGGGGCGGGGGCGACCGGAGGGACGCACAAGAAGCGCAGCAGCGGGGCCGTCGCATCCGGGGCGCCGGCGGCTTCGGCCTCCAGAAACGCCACGGCGCAGACTTCGTGCTCGGTCATGCGGGCGAGCAGCGGATGGTCCGGCGCGGGGCCCAGCGCCTCCAGCGCCTCGAATGCGGCGACGTAGCCGGGATAGGCGCGACGCATTTCCGCGAACAAGGTCGGCCAATCCTGCGGGCCGGCCGCCGCGGCGGCACGGCCCGCGGCGATCAGCTGGGCTTCGGGCGCAGGGCTGAGGCCGTGCCGATCGATGAGCGGGCGGGCGTCGGCGGCGGTGCGTCGCTCCACCTCCGCCAGCAGGATCATGCGCTCTTTTTCGCGGGGCTCCGGCAGGCGCTCGGCGAGCGCTCGGAAATACGCTTCGCCCTCGATCTCCTCCTCCCAATACCGCAGCAGCGTGGGCAGATAGTCGGGATGCAACGCGGAGGTCTCGGCGGCCGCGGCCGCCGCCAAGGGGGCCGCGGGCCGGCGCGGCACGGGCGCCTCCAACTGCGGTCGCTCATGCCGGACGGGCGCGTCGGGGTCGATGTCGGCGCCCAGCTCTTCGGCATAGCGCCGACCAGCATGGACGGCCTGCGCCACCAGACCGGGCGCCTCGGCGTCGCCGATCCGCGTCAGCGTGAAGGGCAGCGCGGAGGCCTCGCCACCCGCTTCGGCCAACAGATCATGGTACAGCCCGTCGCGCGGGATCCGCTGGGTGACCAGCACGGCGCCCGCGGCGGCGACGCGGCGTTCCGCGCCGGAGTACCCGCAGACCAGCTCGGCTTCCGCCCCGTCCCAGGCCGTCAGGGCCTGCGCGGTCGCGATCTCGACCCCCAGCTCCATCAACCGCGCGCGCACCCGCCAGCGTTCGGTGGTGTGGCCTGCCCAGGCGGAGACGCTGTCGGATTCGGTCACGTAGTTCACCGCGAGCCCCTCGCGCGCCAGCGCCTCGGCGATGACGCCGCCGAGCACGTAGCCGTCTTGATCGAAGACCACCACGGGCCCCTCAGGCCGCTCGCCGTCCATGATGTCGTCCGGGGTCATCGGCCGCGCGTCGCCCGTCGCCACGGCGCGCCAGGCCGCGCCGTCGAAGCGGTCGCGCCGCCACTCGGCGCCGGTGGCGATCACCACGTGTTGCGGCGCGACGTCGAACACGTCCTGCGCGCTCATCCGGCTTTCGCGGAACACCTGCACGTTCGACAGCTTGGCGAAGGCCTGCTCGCGATGATCGCGCACGCGGATGTACGGGGCGAGCCCGGGCAGCCAGGCCTCCCGAACGACGCGGCCGCCCAGCTCGCGCCCGGCTTCCGCCAGGATCACGTCGTGGCCCTTGGCCCCGAGGGCGCGGGCCGCCTCCAGACCCGCCGGTCCGGCGCCGACGACGAGCACGGTTTCTGCCGCGGATGCCGGCGCGATGCGTTCGGGATGCCAGCCGCGCCGCCACTCCTCGCCCATCGCAGGGTTCTGCGTGCAGCGGATGGGCACGCCCAGGCTGTCGCCGGAGTAGCAAATGTTGCATCCGATGCATTCGCGGATGTCCTCTGGCCGCCCCTCTTCGATCTTTCTGGGCAGAAAGGGATCGGCGATCGACGGCCGCGCGGCCCCGACCAGGTCGACCAGCCCGCGTCGCACATGGTCCGCCATCGCGTCGGGAGAGGTGAAGCGGCCGACCGTGACCACCGGTTTCGACGTCGCCTGCTTGACCCACGCCATATAGGGCTCCAGCGCGCCTTCGGGGGTGAAGCGGCTCGTGCCCATCTCCAGGAATAGTCGGAGATGTTAACGTCCCAAAGGTCGGGCAGCTCGGCCAGCAGCGCGAACATGTCCCGGCGCTCTCCCGTCTCGGGCGTTCCGTCCTCTGCCGCGCGCTCGTCCGCCTTCCAGCGCACGGCGACGGCGCAGCGGTCGCCCACGGCGTCGTGCGTTTCCTCGATCAGTTCGCGCACCAGCCGCACGCGGTTTTCCAGAGAGCCGCCGTAGTCGTCGCCTCGGTCGTTGATCCGAGGGTCGAGAAAGTTGGCCAGCAGGTAGCCGTGGGTGGCGTAGACGTAGACGATGTCGAAGCCCGCCTCCTTGGCGCGCAGCGCTGCGCGCCGGTGCCATCGGCGCAGATCGCGGATATCGGCCTTGTCCATCGCCCGCGTCTGAGAGGGATGTCCGGCCAGGTTCGGCAGGTTCGCGACGTCCATCGCCGGCAGACGGGTGAAATTGTTGGGACTGCGCGCGCCACCGTGCCAAAGCTCCACCCCTGCGAGCCCGCCATGGGCATGAACCTTATCGGTCATCAGCCGGTGGGCGCGCACGTCGTCCTCGTCCCACAGCGACGCCGACGCGTGGGGCAGATCGTCGGAGCTGGGATGGATCGAGCAGTACTCGGTGCAGACCACGGCCCAGCCGCCTTCCGCCTTCACGCCGCGCATCTCGGCCAGCATGTTCGGGCGCAGCCAGCCCATGCCGGTGCAGTGGGGAACCTGGTAGAACCGGTTCCTGGCCGTGACGGGTCCGATGCGGATCGGCTCGAACAGCACGTCGAAGCGTGGATCGCGAGTCACGCAGGTCTCCTTTCATCCGCTTGCGGACGCGGCGCCGGACGCCGCAGGCCCGCGCCGATCCGTTCAGGCGCAAACTCGCCGCCACCGCCGCCGCCGCCGCCGCCGCGTCGCAAGGCCGCGGCTTTGCGCAGTCGATCCGCCCGGCAGGTGGAGGGACTGGGTCGCCCATCGGAACTTTGGCCTTCGCCACGACGATGATCGGGACGTTCGAAGGCTGCAACCCGGTCTCAGGCATTGCCGGGTGCGCCGCCGCGGGTCCGGAGGCGGTCCTTTCGCGACCCAGCGGCGCTTTCTCGGCCCTCGGACGGAACCGCCGCGCCATTGCCCGGCCCGGTCGACGACATCGCGGGACGACGCCGTCGCCGCGCTGCCGCAGCGCGGCGGCCGTCGCTTGACCCGCGCCGCCGTCCTCGGGCAACTGCCCCGGGCCGCGCCCGACGCGGCGCGAGGTCCGATCCTGCGGAGGCGTAGATCCCATGGCTCAAGACACGGTTCGCCTGACCCTGGCCGAAGCGGAGGCGTTGATCGCCGCCGCGCTGACCGCCCATGACGTCTCGGACGCCGCGGCGGGCGCGACGGCTCGGGCGCTCGTCGCCGCCGAGGCGGATGGGCAGAAGGGGCACGGCTTCTCCCGCGTAGCCTCCTATGCGGCGCAGGCCGCCTCCGGAAAAGCGGCGGGGCGCGCGACGCCCGCGGCGGAGCAGGCTGCCCCCGCCTTTCTGCGCATCGACGCGGCGCATGGCTTCGCCTACCCGGCGCTCGACCTGGCGGTGGAGCGTCTGGCGGAGCTGGCGCCGCGGACCGGCCTCGCCGGGGCTTCGATCATCCGCTCTCACCATTGCGGTCAGCTCGGCGCGACGGTGGAGCGGCTGGCGGAGCGCGGGCTCGTCGCCCTCATGGTCGCCAACACGCCCAAGGCCATGGCGCCCTGGGGCGGGGATGCGCCGCTTTTCGGGACCAATCCCATCGCCTTCGCCGCGCCCATGGACGATGCGCCGCCGCTGGTCATCGACCTGTCGCTGTCCAAGGTCGCGCGCGGCAAGGTCATGGCCGCGGCCAAGGCCGGCGAGGCGATCCCCGAGGGCTGGGCGCTCGACGCCGACGGCGTCCCGACCACCGATCCGCACGCGGCGCTGAAGGGCGCGATGATCCCGGCGGGCGACGCCAAGGGCGCGGCGCTGGCGCTGATCGTCGAGGTGCTGGCCGCCAGCCTCACCGGCGCGTCGCCGTCCTACGAGGCGACGTCGTTCTTCGACGCCGACGGCGCGCCGCCGGGCGTGGGCCAGCTTATCCTGGCCTTTCAGGCCGACGACATTCTGGGCGCCGCCTTCGCGCCGCGGATGTCGGCGCTGGCCGCGGAGATCACGGCGCAGGAGGGCGCGCGCCTGCCCGGATCCCGCCGCCTCGCGCTGCGGGCGGAGGCGCGGGCGAACGGCCTGGCGGTCGCCGCCGGCCTGGTCGACGAGATCAAGGCCCTGGCGCAGCGACGGGCGTGACCGGGCTCCTGCGCCTCAGGCGAACAGAAAGTCCTTCGCCGAGAAATCGTCGGCGTCGGCGTTGAACACCTTCACCACGTCGCTGCGCTTGCCGTAGTCGATCAAGACGTGCTTGCCGCGTTGATCCACGTCGACGTTGGAAAACCGACGCTCGCCCTCCAGCACGATGCGGTCCTGGCCATCGCGCCAGTCCAGAACGTCGTCGCGGCCGTCGCCTCGGGCGAAGAGGAACAGGTCGCGGCCCGCCCCGCCGCGCAGGTCGTCCGAGCCGCGGCCGCCGGCGATCAGGTCTCGGCCGCCGCCGCCGTCGAGCCGGTCGGCGCCTCCGCCGCCGCGCAGCTCGTCGCGGCCGCCCTCGCCGCGCAGGTCGTCGCGGCCGTTGCCGCCGTCCGCGAAGTCCTTGCCGGCGCCGCCCAGAGCCAGATCGTTGCCGCCCTGCCCGATCAGGTCGTCGTCGCCCTTTCCGGCGATCAGCCGGTCGTTGCCGCCGCCGCCGATCAGCTGGTCGCGTCCGGCCCCGCCCTCCAGCGTGTCCTTGCCGGCCCCGGCCCAGAGCGTGTCGTTGCCCGCATCGCCGCGCAGCCGGTCGTTTCCGGCATTGCCCGAGATCCGATCCGCCCCGGCGCCGCCGCTCAGATCATCATTGCCGCCGTCGCCGATGATGCGGTCGTTCCCGGCATCGCCGTTGAGCGTGTCGCGCCCGCCGAAGCCGCGTACGAAATCGTCGCCTGCAAGGGCCGAGATCTCATCGTCGAGCGAGGTGCCCGGCAGATCGTCGTCCTCGGGCGTGGGCATCGGCCCGTCCAGCCCGCCGACCGGCAGGATCAGCTCGAAAGCGCCCAGATCGCGCGTCGTGGGGAAGTCGTCCGACCCCACGCCGGGCAGGTCCTGCGCCGCCACCGCCGTCGCGTCGCCGGGCGCGATCTCGTCGCCCGAAGACGCGTCGAGCGCGGGGTTGGACGTGGAATTCAGCAGCGGAACCAGCGGCACCCGCCCGCCGACGTCGCGCAGAACCGTCCCGTTCTCCCCCGGCTCGAAGATGCCGCCCACGCCCTGATCGATGATCGAGCCGCCCGCGCGCGTCAGGATCGGTGTGCGGAGCGTGTCGCCGGTGTCGCGCAGAATCGTCCGCTCCACCCGCCAGAAATCGTCGTCACCGGCCTCGGCCTGGCCCGAGGTGTTGCCGGCGAGGATCGAGTTCTCCAACACCACCTCGTTGTCGTTGAAGCCGGGCGTGGTCACGTCGAGGAAGGCGTCGACCGAAACGCCGCCGCTGTGCCCTTCCGCATGGTTCGCGGTGACCGTGGAGTTCCGCAGCACCACTCGGTTGGCGAAAATCGCGCCGCCGTCGGCGCCGTCGCCCAAGGCCTCGTTCTGAGCGAAGGTGGTGTTGGTGGCGGTGACCTGGAAGGTCGCCGCGACCGCGCCGCCGTTGCCGCCCACATTCTCGATCTCTTCGCCGCCGGGGGCGTAGGTGCGGTTGTTGGAGACGGTGGAGTTCAGGAAGTCCACCGACGCGCCGCCCCAGAAAATCGCGCCGCCGCCCGAAGTGTTGTCGTTCACGACGGTCTGCCCGGCGACCGGCCGGTCACGGTAGCTGGGCGACAGGGCGTTTCCGTCGATCCACGAGTTGGAGATGATCAGCAGCTCGTTGTGGAAGCCCTTGTCCGAGGCGATGGCGCCGCCGGCCGCGCCGACCGAGTGGTTCCCGGCGATGACGCTGTCGTTGAGGATCAGGTTGCCGTTGGCCTGGTCGATGTCCTGCACGCGGTAGTAGATCGCGCCGCCGCCGCCGTCGCCCTCGAGGCCGTTGGGGAAGCGGCCCTGCGCTTCGAGCTGGTCGCGTTCCTCTTGGATCGCCACGGTGACCGGCGCGACGGTGTTGCCGCCGGTCAGCGTCAGGCGGTTCAGCGTGGTGTTCCCCGGGCCTTCGGTGTCGATGTCGAAGATGCGGAAGTTGTCGATCAGCTTGTCGTTGGCGTCGCCCAGCACGTCGCCGTAGCTGGCGAAGACGTCGGTGATGTGGCTGTCGGGCAAGGTTATGTCGTTGCCGGCGGCGTCGCCGGTGATGGTGATGCCGGCGACCGAGTTGGCGTCGATGGTGACGGCGTCGGTGATGTCGATCTCGCCCTGGGTCAGGCGGATCAGGTTGGCGTCGCCGCCGGTGAAGACGTTGGGCGAAAACGTGATGACATCGACGCCGGGGGAGCCGTTGGCGATGTCGACGGCCTCGCGCAGGGTGAGACCGTCGCCGCCGCCGCCGTCGCCCGCCGAGGTGACGATGATGTTGCCGATGGGCGGGGCGAGATCGCCGAACAGCACGACCCGGCCGACATCGTCGCCGCCCGACCCGTCGCCGCCGTCGCCCCCGTCGGTCCCCGACCCGCCGCCGGCGCCGTCGCCCGAACCTCCGCCGGACCCGTCGCCTCCTCCCGATCCGTCGCCGTCGCCGCCGCCGGTCAGCGTCACCGTCGCGCCGAAGCCGGTGTCGATCCGCCCGGCGCCGCGGGTGCCGCCGCCCAGCACCTCGGGGATCGGCGCCGAGACGATGCCGCCGAGGTAGCCGGACGCCGTGCCGATGGGATCCGCCAGCTCCGCGGCGCCCAGATCGGCGACGCCGTCGATGACGCGGGCGAAACCGGTCCCGCGTGAATCCGTGGCGATCACGGAGGCGGAGATCATCCCGTCGCCATCCAGATCCGCGCCCAGCGCGTCCTCGCTGAACGGGCCGGCCGCGGCTCGGTTCACGGCGGGATTGGTCGACGGGTCGTTGCGCAGCGCCACCGTCGGCACGCCGCCGCCATCGTCCGCCACGACCCCGGCGAGAGCGTCGCCCGCCGCCGTCACGGCGGCGAAGACCAGCGTGGCGGGCACGCTCTCCACCCCTGCGATGTCCAGCGAGTCGAAGACGTCGAGGTTCGGGCCGACGACGTTGCGCCCCTCGAAGCTCGCCTCGAGCCGGCCGGCCATGTCGATCTCGGTCTCCGACAGCACGACCGAGTCGTTGCCCAGGATGATCGAGTCGCGCACCAGCAGCTCGCCCGCCGATTGCACCCCGCCGCCGCCCCCGAAGGCGCCCTGCGCCTCGTTCCCGGTGATCGTGACATGGGTCAGCGAAACGTCGGTGCGGTCGGACGCGCGCAGGCCTCCGCCGTCGCCGGTGGCCGCGGTGGTCGCGTTGCCGGCGAAGGTGGCGTTGGCGGCCGCCAGCTCTCCATCCGCGCTCAGGTTGACGCCGCCTCCGCCGTCCTCGCCCAGATTGTCGAGCACGGCGACGTTGAACAACGTCAGCGCCGCGCCGGCGCCGCCGTTCAGGCCGCCGCCGAACCCTTCGGCGGCGTTGTCGCGCAGCACGCTGTTGGTCAGCGTCAGCGCATCGCCCGCACCGACCTGGATGCCGCCGCCGGATCCCTCGGCGGCGCCGTCGCGGATCACCAGCCCGTTCAGCAGCACGCCCGCGCCGCCGGCACCGCCATCGATCTCGAACACCCGCGTCGCCGCGTCGCCGGCCCCTTCGGAGCCGTCGGCCGAAATCTCGATGTCGGGGATGCCGTCGCCGTCGATGTCGCCGTCGATGCTGAGCGAGGAGACGATGCGGATCGCGCCGGCGCCGCCCAGAAAGATCGTCGTGCCGCTCAGCGAGGGATCGAAGTCTATGGCGGCGACGGCGTCGGGGTCGCCGTTGGCGAAGGCGACCGCCTCGGCCAGCGAAACCTCGCCGTCGGTCAGGTCCACGCCCCCCAGCGCGGTGGTCACCGTCAGGCCCAGCGCCGTCGGCGGCGCGGAGACGCCGGTCTGCAACTCGAACGCGCCCAGATCCACGGGGCCGCCGGGCGCGCCGGGAAAGTCGATGAAGCGGTCGAGCCCCCGCGCATCCGTCGACAAGAGCACGGCATTGGCCACGGCGCCCTGATCCGCGTCGATGGCCGGGTTGGCCGCGTCTTCGCGCAGCGCGACCGTCGCGACGGGCCCGCCGTTGGCCTGCGCGACGCCTGCGGTCGTGCCTGCGAAGGCCTGCACCGTCGCAAAGACATCGGCCGCCGCGGCGTTCTGGGTTCCCGCGATGGCCGAGGCGTCGAAGCTTTGCGTCGCATCGCCCACGATGTTGGCGCCCGCGAAGGTGATGGAGGCGTCGTCCGCGTCGCGCCCCACCTCCGCCCCGTCGCCGCCTGCGGCGTTGCCGAGAATGATCGAGCTCTGGATCGTCGCGGAGGACTGAACGTAAAGGCCGCCGCCCTCCGCCCCGGCCCCCGCGGTGCGGTTTCCGGTGATCGTGGCGTGGGTCAGCTCCACCGTGGAATCGCCGAAGGTGTGCCAGGTGGCGACGCCGCCGCCATGGGCGCCGTCCCCGGCGGTCTCGTTGCCCTCAACGGTCGTGTTGGTCAGCCGGATCGTTGAGAACGCGTCGCCGTAGACTCCGCCGCCGCGCGCGTCGGCGCCGGTCGTGGCGTTGCCGGAGATGAAGGAGGAGGACACGTTCAGCGTCGCGCTGTTGCCGGCATGAAGCCCGCCGCCATGGGCGCTGGCATCGGCGGTCGAGTTGTTGCTGATCGTGCTGTCGGAGATGTCCACCACGCTGCGCGCATCCGCGATCAGCCCGCCGCCCGCGCGGGTCGAGGCGTTGCCGTCGATCAGCGTCCCGTCGATGGAGACGGCGACGTCCTGGTGGATCGACAGGCCGCCGCCCTCGAGCGTCGCGGAATTGCCGGTCACGCGCGAGTCGACCAGCGTCAGCGCGCCGAAGCGCTCCAGCCGGAGACCGCCGCCGGAGTCGAACGCTCCTTCGGCGACGTTGTCGGCGATGGAGACGTTCTCGAAGCTCAGGCGCGCGCCCTCGCCGCCGTGGACGCCTCCGCCGTCGAACCGATCCGTTCGGTTGTCGCGCACGGCGCCGTCGCGCATCGTCAACGCGTCCCCGGCTGCGACATGGATGCCGCCGCCGTCTCCGCGCGAGACGCCGTCGCGCACGATCAACCCGATCAGCGTCGCCTCGATCGACGCGCCGTCGTCCCCGTCGTCGACCGTCACGACGCGGGTGTCGGCATCGTCCGCGCCTGAGGCGGACAGGGCAGAAAGCGTGATGTCCGCGCCGCCGTCGTCGTCGATGTCGCCGTCCACGATCACCGACGCGCGGAGTTCCAGCGGCCCGTCGCCGCCGAGGAAGATCGTGCCGCCGCTCAGCGATGCGGCGAAGGTGATCGTGTCGAGTCCGGGCCCGTTCGCTTCGGCGAAGATCAGCGCCTCGCGCAGCGAAGTTTCGCCGTCGAAGAGGTCCACGCCGCCCGCGAGCGTGGTGACGATCAGCGAGCCCGCCTCCTGCGCGGGCGCGACGCCCTGGTTCAGCTCCGCCGCGCCCAGATCGGCGACGCCGCCGTTGTTCACGCCCGGGCGGTCCACGTGACGGGGCGCGTCCGCGGCGTCGGCATCGGCGACCGCGCCCTCGAACGTCACGCCCCCGACGCGGTCGAGCGCGGGGTTGGCGTTCGCATCACGCAGGGCGACGGTGCGCACGTCGCCGCCGTTGTCCGCCGCGACGCCGGCCTGGGCGGACCCGTTGGCGAGGGTGGCGGCGAACACGGCGACCGGATCGGCGTTGGCGATGCGCGCAAAGCCCGAAGCGTCGAACGCCGCGGCGTCCGAGCCCACCAGACTGAAGCCGTCGGCGACGATCCCCAGGATGCTGGAGCCGCCGATCTCGTCCGCGCCGGGGTTGGCCGCGACGTTGCCCAGCACCAGAGCGTCGGCGATCCGCACGGTCGATCCGGCGTAAAGCCCGCCGCCGTCGCCGCCGACCCCATCGGCGCGGTTGCCGGTCACGGTGCTGTTGAGCACCTGGTAGACGGACCCGTAGATCGCCCCGCCATCCGCGTTGGACCCCGTCACGGCGTTGCCGGCGAAGGTGGAGCCGAAGACGGTCGTTTCGCCCAGCGCATAGACGGCGCCGCCGTGGGCGCGCGCGCCGGCGGTTTCGTTGCCGATCAGCGCGCTGTTCACGATCGTCAGGGGCGCGCTGCCGAACATGGACACGCCGCCGCCGCGCGCATCGGCGCCGGCCGTGGCGTTGCCCGACACTTCCGACCCCTCGATGCGGACGGCGCCGGCCGCGTAGAGGGCGCCGCCATGCGCCTCGAACCCCAGCGTGGCGTTGTTCCGGATCTGCGACCCCTGCACCAGCAGCGTGGTCTCGGCCCCCATGAAGACGCCGCCGGCGCGGGCGCGCGACGCTTCGGTCTGGTTGCCGGACACCTCCGCATCGATCAGAGTCAGCGCCACGCCGTCATCCGCATAGATGCCGCCGCCGGACGCGCCGGTCCCCGTGGTGCGGTTGGCCAGCACCGCCGCGCCGATCAGCGTGGCCGCCTCCCCCTCGGCGATGAACAGGCCGCCGCCGGAGGTGTCGGACACCCCGTCCCGCAGGGTCAGCCCCCGCAGCGTGACGTCGAGGCCGACCTCCTCCACCCCGTCGTCGATGACCATCACGCGGCCGG
>JBCBYE010000811.1:0-1834 GCA_039816075.1 Pseudomonadota bacterium
AAGGGCCTGACCAAGACCGAAGGGCGCAGCCCCGAGCAGGTGGCCGAGTGGTACGAGACCGGGATCCAGCGCATCCCGCTGGCCATGCGCGCCGTCAGCGTGCCGACGGTGGCGGCGGTGCATGGCGCGGCGGTCGGCGCCGGCTGCGATCTGGCCTGCATGGCCGACCTGCGCCTCGCCGCCGACACGGCCGTCTTCGCCGAGAGCTTCCTGCGCGTCGGCATCATCCCCGGCGACGGCGGCGCCTGGTTCCTGCCGCGCGTGGTCGGCCAGGCCCGGGCGCGCGAGATGCTGTTCACCGCCGCCGGCGTGCCGGCGGCCAAGGCGCTGGACTGGGGCCTGGCGAGCCGCGTCGTGCCGGAGGCGGAGCTGCGCGAGGCCGCGATGGCGCTGGGGGCCGAGATCGCCGCCCTGCCCCCGCAGGCGCTGCGCGAGGCCAAGCGGCTGATCAACGCCTCGGAGGTCCTCGACCTGCCCGAGAGCCTGGCCATGGCGCGGGAGATGCAGGGCCGGCTGCAGCAGCTCGACGACCACCACGAGGCCATCGACGCCATCCTGGAAAAGCGCAAGCCCAGCTTCTCCGGCCGCTGAACCGGCGAGGACGGCGCCCGGACCTGCGCTCAGGAGGCCCCGGATCGGGGTCCGGGGCGAGACGGCGCCCGGCCCGTCGCGACGACGACGCCCGAGGCGAGGCGCGAGGTCGTCCGTCCGCCGGCCCGATGGCGCAGGTTCGCCCCGGACCTGATCCGGCGCCTCCTGAGCGCAGGTCCGGGCGCCGCGGACGCTTCGGGCGTGCTAGGCTGGGGCCATGCGATTTCCGGCCCCCCTCGTCGCGGTTTCGGCGGCCTGCGTGTCCGTGGCCTGCGCGCCGCCGGCGCCCTGTTCCCCGACCGCGGCGTATGAGCGGGGGGTGCAGGGTCTGGGGCTCGATCCGCGCTGTCCCGCGGCGCCGGGTCTGCGCACGGCGAACGACGAGGGGTTCGCGGTGCGGCTGCGGCTCGACCGCCTCGACGCCATCGCCATCGACGCGCTCACGGGCCGGCGGCGGCCGACGCCCGGGGTGATCGAGATCGCGCCCTTGCCCGAGGCGCCTGCCGCGGCGGAGCCGGCGAAGTGATCCGGCGGAGTGATCCGGCGGCGGCGACCGCCGGACCGAGCCCATGTGGCCGTCGCGACCGGCGCGGCGAAGGCGCGTCGCGTCGCCCTCGCCGCAGACCCTGCGCAGCGGCCCCCGCCTGAGCCTGAGCCGTCGCGCCGGCCGTTCAGGCGGACCTGCGCCGCTTCCACGCCTGCAGCACGCCCAGCGCCCCGAAGCCGCTGAGCGCCAGCAGCACGCCCGCCGGCAGCGGAACCACCGCCGAGGACGCGCTGAAGGCGATGTCCCAGCCGCGCACGGCGCCGTCGCTGCGCTTGGGCCCGTTGGACCCCCAGACGAACTCGAACTCCGATATGCCGCCGTCGGCCAGGTAGCTGACGGTGTAGGCCGCGCCGTTCCGCGTGTTGCCGACGTTGCGCCAGCCCTGGCCGTCCGGCTGCGCCGCGCGCGCGTAGTTGAAGCCCTCCAGCGGCGGCCCGACGAAGTCGAAGCCGCCCGCCTCCAGCGCGTCGCCGTAGGAGGCGACCTGCAGGTTCACGCCCGCCACGTCGGTGAAGTCCTGGCCGGCATTGCTGTCCACGTCCTGGATTTCGACCGTGTCGAGCCCCTCGACCACGATGGCGTCGAAGGAGCGGTCGGCCATCGGGCCGGTCGCATGGGCGATGGTCTTGATCTTCAAATGCGTGAGCTGCGCGAACGGCACGTTCCGCGACATGGAGATCGGCGACCGCTACGTCG
>JBCBYE010000341.1:0-5279 GCA_039816075.1 Pseudomonadota bacterium
CCGGCAATCGCGGCGACTTCTACGAGAACCGCGACGACGATCACTCCCCGCTCGACCTCGACCGCTATCCCCAGCTGATCGCGGTGGAGCATGGGCCCCAGGCCGTCGCCGCGGGCTGGCATCGCGGCGTGGCCGAGGGGCTGGCCCTGACCCTGGGGACGGAGGCGGCGCCGGTGCTGTTCGGCAACTCCTCCACCGCGGTGGTGGAGGGGCCGTTCTGGCGCTCCATGGCCCGGCTGGCGCTGACCGAGCGGTTCCGGCCGGAGGAGCTGGCGCGGCAGTACTTCTCCAACCAGCTCTACATCTACCCCGAGCACAAGGATCACGACCCGTTCTTCGGCGACGTGTTCCCGGCCCTGACGCCCTACGGCATCGTCACTCAGGGCTCGTCCTGGTCGGACGAGCGGGCGATGAACGCCATCGCCCTCATGCTCGCCGCCCTGCCCCCCGACGTGAAGCAGACCCTGATCCGAGAGCGTCTGATCGCCCCGACGCTGCAGATGCTGTGGCGCCGCGGGCAGAAGGGGATCGAAACCGACGCGGATTACCTGAGCGCACGGGCCCATCCCACGGTCTTCGACCCCGAAACCGCCGACATCGAAAAGCTGGTGCGCCTGGCCAACGGGCTGACCGCGCTGACCCTGCCGGGCGTCGTGCGCCTGAACGTGGTGCAGGAGACGCAGCCCGCGCCCGGGATCACCGTTTTCGGCGACGGGCTGAGCGAGCGGCTGTTCGACACGCCGTCGGCCATCGCGCGCGTGTTCCGCCGCACCGATCAGGAGATGCGGCTGGTGGTCTCCGCCGCCGAGACGCGCGATCCCAACGGGCTGCCGCAGCGGTTCCGCTGGCGCCTGCTGCGCGGCGATCCGGATCGGGTGACGATCACGCCGCTGGGCGCCCAGGGGCGGGCGGCGGAGATCGCCGTGCGCTGGCACCCGCAGCGGACGAAGACCGAGGACGGCCTGCGCGCGCCGCGCGTCGACATCGCCGTCTTCGCCGACAACGCCAACCAGCTGTCGGCGCCGGCCTTCGTCTCGGTCCTGTTTCCGCCTCGGCAGGCCCGGCGCTACGACGCGCAGGGCCGGATCGAGCAGATCGAGTACGACGCGCCGGCGCTTCAGGACGAATACGCCGACCCCAACCTGTTCCCCGAACGGCTGTGGCGCGACCGCTACGTCTATCTCGACGACGGATCGCCCATGGGCTGGCGGCGCCTGGGGCTGAGCCGGGAGCAGCGCTACACGCGCCACGGCGCGCTGATCGTCTCCACCGACCTGCAGGGCCGGCCGTTCACGGGCGCGATCACACGCTATCCGCTGCTGCCCTCGCGCGACGGGCGGCGGCGGGCGGAACCGTCGGCGACGCGCCGGGGGCTGCTCTACGAGTATGACGGGCTGGAGGACGCCGCGGGCGTGGCGCGCAGCGTGCGGCTGTCGGCGGGCGACCTGCAATGACGGACGAGGGCGAACCGGCGGGCGGAGGCGCCCTGCCCGCGGCGGCCGCGCCCGGGACCTCGCCCGGATCCGCGCCAGGGTCCGGTCCGGGTTCCGATTCAGGGTCTTCGGCGGGCGACGCCCCCGTGTTCGACGACGAGAACCAGGCGATTCTGGAACGGCTCGCCCTCGCCTACGACCGCGCCCAGGCGCTGGACGATGCGGGGGAGACCGAGGCCGCCGTGGCCGCCTGGCGCGAGGTTCTGGAAATCGACCCGGTGGACCATGCCGGCGCGCGCCTGCGCCTGGCGCTGGCCGAGGGCGGCGCGCATCCCGAGGCGGCCGCGCCGGCCTATGTGCGCACGCTCTTCGACCAGTTCGCCGAGAATTTCGAGGAGACGCTGGTCGAGCATCTGGCCTATCGCGTGCCCGAAACCCTGGCGGAGCGGCTGCGCCTGATGCCCGGGCTCGAGCGGCCGGAGACGCTGGATCTGGGCTGCGGCACCGGCCTCGCCGCCGCCGCGCTCGACGGTTGGACCGGCGCCGTCACGGGCGTCGATCTGAGCGAGGAGATGCTGGCCCGGGCGGATGCGCGCGAGATTTACGCCGAGCTCTACGTGGCCGAGGCCGTGGGGTTCCTGGAGACCGCCGCCTGGCCCGATCAGGACGGGGAGCGGCTGGGCCCCTGGGACCTGATCCTCGCCACGGACGTGATGCCGTATCTGGGCGCGATGGAGCGCTTCGCCGCCGCGGCCGCCGCTTCGCTGCGGCCCCGGGGGCGGCTGGCCTTTTCCACCGAAACCCTGCCGGAGGCGGCGTTCGAGGGCCGCGGCTGGCGCATCGGTCCCCACCAGCGCTACCACCACGCGCCGGATTACGTGCGCGAGGCGATGGAGGGCGCGGGCCTGAGCGTCGACTGGACCGAGTCCCTCACCATCCGCCTGAACGAGGGCGTGCCCGAGCCGGGCCATATCTACATCACCCGCAAGCCGTAGCGCCCGGGCCTTCGCCTCGGGTTTCGCCACGGTTGCGCTCGCCCCCTTCGCGACCGGCCGGCGCCGCGTGGAACCGCGCGGTTGACAGCCGACGTTCAGGCCGCGAAACGATCCCGTGAGGGAGGGTCTCGCATGAGGGAC
The DNA here is from genome assembly GCA_039816075.1 of Pseudomonadota bacterium. Lineage (GTDB taxonomy): Bacteria > Pseudomonadota > Alphaproteobacteria > Rhodobacterales > Rhodobacteraceae > Albimonas. Next base: position 2,570 of record JBCBYE010000341.1, read on the forward strand.
GACGCCGCGGCCTCCGGGCCGATCGTCGACGATGCAGGCATCGGCGCGAAAAAGACCGACGATCCAAGCATCGGCGCGAAAAGGAACGTCGATCCAGGCATCGGCGCGAAAGAAAATGTCGATCCGGGCATCGGCGCAGAGAGCAACGACGATGCGGGCCTCGGCTTGAGCGCGCGCGACGACGCGTCGCCGCCGCGCCTGCCGCCCGAAATGCGCCTCGACGACGAAGGGCGCGCGCCGCTGTTTCAGCAGATCGCCGCCATCCTGCGCGACCGCCTCGCCTCGGGCGAGCTGGCAGCCGGAGACCGTCTGCCGTCGGAGGCGGAGCTCTGCGCGATCTGGGGCGTCTCGCGCATCACCGCCAAGCGGGCCATGGACCTGCTCGCCGCCGACGGTCTGGTGGAGCGGGCGCGCGGCCGCGGCACCACGGTCCTGCACCGCGCCCCCGCCCCGGCCGCCGCCGCGCGCCTGGAGGGGTGGCTGGAGAACCTGCACCGCCTGGCCGACGCGACCGAGGTGGAGCTGCTGGATTTCGGCTATCGCGCCGCGCCGCGCCACGTGGCCGATCAGCTGCGCCTGCCGGCCGGCGCGCCGGTGCAGCGGGCGGTGCGCGTGCGCCGGCTGGACGGCGCCGCGGTCTCGCATCTGGAAAGCTGGGTTCCCGAGGCGCTGGGCCGGCGCTGGGACGCCGAGGCGCTGCGCTCCGGCTCGCTGCTGCGGCTTCTGGAGGGGTCGGGCGTGCGCCTCGCCTCGGCCCGGCAGTCGATCTCCGCCGCCGCGGCCACGCCGGCGGTGGCGGCGGCGCTGGGCCTGTCGCCCGGGGCGGCGCTGCTGGACGTGCGCCGGCGCGTGCTGGACGCGGGCGGGCGGCCGGTGGAGTACATCCGCACCCTCTACCGCCCCGACCTTCATCGCTACGAGATGGAGCTGGGCGGCGTCGCCGGCTGACCGCGGGGGCCCGTCGGACGAGATCGGACCCTTTCCGCCTTTTCCCGGGCCGCGACGGGGCGCGGACGCCTCAGGCCGCCAGCGCCCGCACTTCGGGCGACAGAACCTTGCCCACGGCGTTGCGCGGCAGCGCCTCCACGAAGACCACCGCCTTGGGCCGCTTGAAGCGCGCCAGCCGGCCGTCGAAGGCGCCCAGCACGTCGGCCTCGCTCAGCCCTTCGGCCGCGACGACGGCCACCGGCACGGCGCCCCAGCGTGGATCGGGCCGGCCGACCACCGCGGCCTCGCGCACGCCCGGCAGGCCCGCGAGCACCCGCTCCAGCTCCGCCGGATAGATGTTCTCCCCGCCCGAGACGATCACGTTCTTCACCCGGTCCGCGAACCACAGCCAGCCCTCGGCATCCCGCCGCGCCACGTCGCCGGAGCGCCACCAGCCGCCGTCGAACTCGCCCGCGCTGTCCGGCCGCCGCCAGTAGCCGGAGGCGAGCGTGGGGCTTTTCACGCGGATCTCCCCCTCCGTCCCATCGGGCACGTCGCGCCCCTCGGGATCGGTCAGGCGGATCTCCACCTTCGGGCCCGGTCGGCCGATGGAGCCGAGGCGCGCCACCGCATCCGCCTCGCGCTGATAGACCACGACGGGCGCCGTCTCCGTCGCGCCGTAGATCTGCACGACGGGCACGCCGCGGGCATGGATCGCCTCGATCATGGGCGCCGGCACGTCGGTGGAGCCGGTGGCGATCAGGCGCAGGCTGCTCAGATCCGCCGCCGCCCAGCCCGGATGCGCGGTCAGCGCCGCGAAGGTCGCCGGCACGTGGACCGAGAGCGTGGGGCGCTCCGCGGCGATCTGCGCCAGGCAGGCGCCGGGCTCGAACCGGTCCATCAGCGTCACGCGCGCCCCGGCCAGCAGCGCCGGCACGGTCTGGATGTTCAGCCCGCCCACATGGAACATCGGCAGCACGGTGTGCACGTGGTCCGCCTTGGTCAGCGCGTGCATGTCCGTGGCCAGCGTCGCGTTGGCCGCCACGGCCCGGTGGCTGAGCAACGCGCCCTTGGGCCGGCCGGAGGCGCCGGAGGTGTAGACCAGCAGCGCCGGGTCCTGGGGCGCAGGCTCCGGCCCCGTCGCCTCGCCGTCGCCCTCCAGCAGGGCCTCGGCCGGCAGCACCTCGACCCCGCCCGCCACGCGCCGCGCCGCGTCCGCATGCGCGGCATCGGCGAACACCAGGCGCGGCTCGGCATCGCCGAAGATCCAGGCCAGCTCCTCCTCCGCCAGGCGCCAGTTCAGGGGGGCGGTCATGGCCCCGAGGCGCGCCGCGGCGAAGGTCAGCACGATCTGCGCGGCGGCGTTGAAGCCCAGCCAGACCACGCGGTCGCCCGGGCGCACGCCCCGCCGCTCCAGCAGCCCGGCGGCGCGGCGCACGGCCTGGGCCAGCCCCGCATGGCTCAGCGTCGCGTCGGGGGCGGCGAGCGCGGGCGCCTCCCCCCGCCAGTCGGCGGCGGCGAACAGGCGCTCGTGCAGCAGCCGCTCAGTCATCCGTCTCGCCGCGCTCGTAGAGCGTCTCGCGCCCCAGCCGGTCGAGGCAGATCTCCGCCGTCCAGGGCAGCATCAGCGACCCGCAGCGCGAGTCGCGATAGAGCCGCTCCAGCGGCAGGGTTTTCAGCATCGACTGCCCGCCGCAGGTGCGGATGGCGAGGCGGCAGAGGTCGTTGGCCGTCTCCATCACCACGTGCTGGGCGGAATAGGCGCGCATCACCTGCTCTTTGC
>JBCBYE010000447.1:0-4151 GCA_039816075.1 Pseudomonadota bacterium
CCCGGCCCCTTGATGCCCTGCCCGCGCGCCCGCGCGCAACACGCCCCGCGCGCCCGCGCGTAACAGGCTCCGCGCGCCCATGCGCAACAGGCCCCGCGCGCCCATGCGCAACAGGCCCCGCGCGCCCGCGCGTCCCTCGGCACGCGCCCCGCGCAACCACGCCGCGTCCGCGCGCACTGGCGCCGGCCGGCGGCGACCGCTATGTGACCGCCCGGACCCGGCACGCGCAGGCCCCCCCCAATGACTCACCAGGCCCCATGACCGACACCGACTTCTCCGACGCCATCTCCTCGGTCGAGGAAATCATCGACGACGCCCGCAACGGGCGCATGTTCGTCCTCGTCGATCACGAGGATCGAGAGAACGAGGGCGACCTCGTGATCCCCGCGCAGATGGCGACGCCCGACGCGGTGAACTTCATGGCGACCCATGGCCGGGGCCTGATCTGCCTGGCCATGACGGCGCAGCGGCTGGATCAGCTGGGCCTGCCGCTGATGGCCTCCAACAACCAAAGCCGGCACGAAACCGCCTTCACCACGTCGATCGAGGCGCGCGAGGGCGTGACCACCGGCATCAGCGCCCATGACCGCGCCCGCACCGTGGCCGTGGCCATCGACGCGGCCTCCGGCCCGCAGGACATCGCCACGCCCGGCCATGTGTTTCCCCTGCGCGCCCGCGACGGCGGCGTGCTGGTGCGCGCCGGGCACACCGAAGCGGCGGTGGACATCTCCCGCCTCGCCGGGCTGAACCCGTCGGGCGTGATCTGCGAGATCATGAAGGACGACGGCACCATGGCCCGCCTGCCGGACCTGGTGGCCTTTGCCCAGCTGCACGGGCTGAAGATCGGCACGATCAGCGACCTGATCGCCTATCGCCGCCGCCACGACAATCTGGTGCGCGAGACGGCGGCGCGGCCGCTGAGCTCGGCGCATGGCGGCGACTGGTCTCTGCGCGTCTTCGCCGACGCCCCCAGCGGCGGGGAGCATCTGGCCCTGACCCGGGGCGATCTCAACGCCCCCGGGCCGGTGCTGGTGCGGATGCACGTGGTCGATCCGCTGGCCGATCTGCTCAAGGCGGTGCCCGGCCGCAACGACCAGCTCGCCGACGCGATGGAGGCCATCGCGGCCGAGGGGCGCGGCGTCGTCGTGCTGCTGCGCGATCTGACCCCCGGGCTCGTCGCCGCGCAGCTGGCGGGCGAGGCGGGCGTGTCGCCCTCCACCCTGCGCCAATACGGCATCGGCGCCCAGATCCTCGCGGCGTTGGGCGTGACGGAGATGGAGCTGCTGACCAATTCCCCGTCGCCGAAAGTGGTGGGGCTGGAGGGCTATGGCCTGTCCATCGCCGGCACGCGCCCCCTGCCCGGCAAGGAGGGCTGAACCATGGCCGAGCAAACCGGCGTCCTGCCCACGCCCCGGATCGAGAGCGCGCGCCTTCTGATCGTGGCGGCGCCCTTCTACCGCTCCATCGCCGACGGCCTGATCGCCGGCGCCCGCGCCGTGCTGGAGGCGGGCGGCGCGGAGGCCGAGGTGCTGGAGGTGCCCGGCGCGCTGGAGATCCCGACGGCCATCGCGCTCGCCTCGGATGCCGGGGCCGGGGCCGATGCCGGCGCCTATGACGGCTACGTCGCCCTCGGCTGCGTCATCCGCGGCGAGACCACCCATTACGAGACGGTCTGCGAGGAAAGCGCCCGCGGCCTGACCCTGCTGGGCCTGCGCGGCGTCGCCATCGGCAACGGCGTGCTGACCTGCGAAACCCTGGCTCAGGCGGAGGCGCGGGCGAATCCCGCCGACATGGACAAGGGCGGCGGCGCCGCGGCCGCGGCCCTGCACCTGATCGCCCTGCGCCGACGGTTCGCCCGATGAGCCCCCGCTCCGAAGAAAAGCGCCTGAAACGCTCCGCCGCCCGACTGGCCGCGGTGCAGGCGCTGTTTCAGATGGAGCGGTCGGGCGGCGACTGGCGCGACATCCGCGAAGAGTTCGAGACCCATCGTCTCGGCATGACCGTCGAGGGCGACGCCTACCGCGAGGCGGACGTGGACCTGTTCCGCGCGCTGCTGGAGGGGGCCGTCAACCGCCAGGCCCGGACCGATCAGTCGGTGAACGCGGCGATGAAGGACGGCTGGCCCATCGCGCGCATCGACCCGGTCCTGCGCGCCCTCTTCCGCGCCGCGGGGGCGGAGCTGTTCGATCGCGACGACACGCCCCCCAAGGTGGTCATCAGCGAGTACGTCGATGTGGCCAAGGCCTTCTTCCCCGAAGGCAAGGAGCCCGGCCTTGTCAACGCCGTGCTCGACAAGCTGGCGCGAGAGGCGCGGCCCGGCGCCTTCGCCTGAGCCGCCGCGCGCCCCGGCCGCCCGAGCCGATCAGGTCGCGGTGCGATGGGCGTCGAAGGCGGCTGAGAACGCCTCGACCTTGGGCGTGGGCACGGCCGCATAGTTGCACAGCGCGAGGTCCGCGCTGACCTTGCGCTCGATCGCCGGCGTCGGGCGCAGCCCCTCCGACCGAACCTCCAGAATCGCGTAGCCCGCCGCGGCGAACAGGTCCGACACGGCCCGGGCGCGCCGGTCCCGCTCGGCGCTGATCGCCCTTGCCTGCGGGTCCTCGCCCGGGGCCGCCCAGTCGTTGAGCACCTCGAACACCACCGCCGGCCCGTGGCGGGCCAGCGTCGCCGAAAACCCGCGCAGCACCTCCAGCTCCGCGCCCTCGACGTCGATCTTGATCAGGGCCACGGCGTCGATCTCCAACGCCTCCACAGCCGAATCGCCGGTGATCAGCGGCGCCAGCCGGCGCTCGGTGTAGAACCGCGCCGGGCGCAGCGTGACGATGGAGGCGCTGGCGTCGTAGCCATGGCCCCGGCGCAGGTTCAGCACCGCCGTGCCCGGCGCTTCGGACAGCCCCGCGCAAAGGATCGCCGCCTGCGTCAGGTCGTTGCGGTCGATGAAATCCTGCACCGCCATGGCCGCGGGCAACTGCGGCTCGACGCCCAGATAGCGCCGGTCCGGATCGATCGACAGAAACTTGAAGAAGGACTGCATGCGGTTGACGCCCACATCCAGCACCGCGCCCTCGAACGCCGCCAGGGCGCCCGCATAGGCCGCGTCGATCCACGGCTCGAACGCCTCCTGCCGCGGCGGACGGTCCAGCAGACCGCGCCCCACCGCATAGTTCCGCGCGCCCAGGCGGCGCGTGCGGGTGGTCAGCGCCCGCACCAGCGTGGTTTCCAGGCCTCGCGCCGCGGCGACCGCGCGCGATTTCAGTCCCTGCAGCATCGGCAGCTCTCCCCACCCCCCCGAGCCGACGAGACCGGGGGCGGACGACGATCGCGTCGTCCGCCTCCGACCGCAAGGTTACAGCGCCTCGTCGGTGATCGCGTGCGTCCAGGCCGCGGCGCCCGGATCGGCGGTGATCACCGGGTCCGACCCGCCGGCCAGCAGCGTGTCGATGGTGCGCTGGAAATCCGCCGGGTCCAGCGTGCCGTCGGAGCCGGCGGTCAGCTTGGCGATCTCGCCCATCATCCGCTTCTGGTGCTCTTCCGTCTGCGCGCCGCTGGCATCGTTGTCGAGCACGATCTCCGCCGCCTCGTCGGGGTTCGCCTCGGCATACTTCCAGCCCTTCATGGAGGCGCGCACGAAGCGGACCATCTTGTCGGCGAAGGCCGGATCCTCGAGGTTGCTCTCCAGCGCGTAGATGCCGTCCTCCAGCGTCGCGACGCCCTGCTCCTCGTACTTGAAGGTGACCAGATCCTCAGGCGACACGCCCGCGTCGATCACCTGCCAGTACTCGTTGTAGGTCATGGTGGAGATGCAGTCCGCCTGCCGCTGCAGCAGCGGATCGACGTTGAAGCCCTGCTTGAGCACCGTGACGCCGTCGGGCCCGCCCTCGGTCGGGATGCCCTCCTGGCTCATCCAGCTCAGGAACGGGTATTCGTTGCCGAAGAACCACACGCCGATGGTTTTGCCGCGGAAATCCTGCGGGCCGGTGATCCCGGTGTCCTTCCAGCAGGTCAGCATCAGGCCCGAGGATTTGAACGGCTGCGCGATGTTCACCACCGGCAGACCCTTTTCGCGGGCGGCCATGGCCGAGGGCATCCAGTTGAGCATCACGTCGGCGCCGCCGCCGGCCAGCACCTGCGGCGGGGCGATGTCCGGCCCG
>JBCBYE010000403.1:0-4557 GCA_039816075.1 Pseudomonadota bacterium
CCGTCGCCGGGCGCGCCCGCTCCACCGGGCTGATAGACCGGCGCAGGATCGCCTCGAACACGCGGTTGTCGAGACCGGCCTGAAACCGCGCCCCGGCGCGCGCCAGCACCCGGCCGCGGGCATAGTCGAGAATGCCCATCATCAGGAACAGGAAGGCCACCATGCCGGTCAGCGCCACCAGCGTGGGGATGGAGCGGCTGGCCAGGACGCGGTCGTAGACCTGAAGCATGTAGATCGGCCCGGTCAGCATCAGCAGGTTCACGAACATGCTGAACACGGCCACCGACGAGAACAGGCGCCGGCCCTCCATCAGGACCGATCGCAGCTCTTCCCGTCCCAGTTCAGGCGCGCCTCGCTTGGCCATGCCGTCCTCTCCGCCGCGGATTCGTCCGCTGATGGGACACTATGGCCACGTAGCGTGAACGAACGGTCAGCGCATCGCCGACCGTTCCGGCATCGCGCGGCCGTCCCGGGCGGAACCCGTCCCAACTCCGGATCCCAGCGCCCCTATACGACACGAGGGCGCCGCGAGGCCAGCGCCGCGCCGGGTCCGCGGCCGTTCATCACGGGCGCGTGTCGCGGGCGGCTGTCGGTCGGCGCGCGCCCGCCGCCCTTGCGGCAGCCCAGGAGGGCGCCGAGCGGCGTCGCCCAGCCTCGCCGCGACCGCGTTGTTCCCGGCCGGACACAACGACGGCGCCGGCGCGGCTCCGCGACCTCGGCGCGATTGCCAGCCCGCCGCGGCAGGCCTATGTCTGCCGCAGCGCTTGGGGGCGCGAAGGACATTGGCTCTAGGACGAGGCGACGCGGCAGGCATGACCCGGATTTCCAACGCCGCGAGCAAAGCGCTCCTGCTGATCGCCATCACCCTGACGCTCGGCGCCTGCGCCGCAACGGGCGCGGACGACGGATTCGCCAACGATCCTTACGAACAGACCAACCGCGACGTGCACGAGTTCAACCGCGGCGTGGACACCGTGGTCGTCCGTCCCGCCGCCCGCGCCTATCAGGAGGCGGTGCCGGGCACGGTCAAGCTGATGGTCTCCAACGCGTTGGACATGCTCGACATGCCGGCGATCTTCGTGAACCGCGTGCTGCAGGGCGATCCGGAGCGGGCGCTGGCCGCCGCGGGCCGCTTCGGCATCAACGTGGTTCTGGGCGGCGGCGTTCTGGACCCGGCGACGGAGTTCGGCCTGCCCAAGGAAAGCACCGATCTGGGCGTCACCTTCGCCAAGTGGGGCGTCGAGGAAGGCCCCTATGTGGAGCTGCCGCTGCTGGGCCCCGCCACGGCCCGCGACGCGGTGGGCCGCGTGGCGGAGATCGCGCTCGACCCCTTCAACTTCGTGACCGGCGTTCCGGCGCTCGAAGCGGTGGGCTACGCCACGCTGCCGCTGGGCGTGGTGGATCTGCGCGCCGACAACCTCGACGCCATCGACCGTGTTCTCTACGAAGCTCCGGACAGCTACGTGGCGACGCGCACGGGCTATCTGCAGCTGCGCCGCCGCCAAGTGGAAGGCGGCCCCACGGCGGAAAGCCTGCCCGACGTCTTTTCCGAATGACCGCAAGGCGTCGCCCGGATTTCGCCGCGCGGCCCTGCCAGACCCTTCAACGATCCGAAGACTCACCGACGAGGATGTTCGCCATGTCCACGAAGGCCCGCTTTCACGCCCCGCTCACCCGCCGCGCCGCGCTCGGCGGTCTCGCCGCCGGCCTCGCCGCGACGCTTCCGCCAGGCCGAGCTCTGGCGCTCGAGTCGGCCGAGGCGGAGACGCTGATCTCCGCGCTCGTCGACGAGCTGACGACGCTGGTCACCTCGGGTCTCGACGACCAGCAGCAGAAGACGCGGTTCCGCGCCCTCTTCGAACGCTACGCCGCCGTGCCGCAGATCACCCGGTTCGTCATGGGCGCGCCCTGGCGCGACATGAGCGACGCGCAAAAGGCGCGGTTCCAGGAAAGCCTGCTGAACTACGTGGCCAGCACCTATGTGGACCTGCTGCTGGACTACGAAGGGCAGAGCATCGAGGTCTCCGGCTCGCTCGACTTCGGCGCGCGCGGCATCGTGGTGACCTCCATCGCCAACGGTCCCAACGTCGAGGGGCGCGAGGTGGAGTGGCTGGTGTCCGACCGCGGCGGCGACGGTCCCAAGCTGGTCGACATAACGGCGTTGGGCATCTCGCTGCTGCAGACGCAGCGGCAGGAGTTCGCCGCGATGCTCGAAAAGACCAACGGCGACGTCGACGCCTTCATCGACGATCTCGACAAGATCGGCGGGGCCTGAGCCCCGCCGCGGCCGGGGGACGCGATGAAAGCCGTTTTCGACCCGCGCCAGCGCGCGCACGACCCGCAGACCTTCCTGCAGGCCGGGGTGCTCAAGCCCAGCCCGGAACAACCGGAGCGGGCGGATCGCCTGCTCGACGGGCTCGCGGCCGTGGGCGCGCCCCTCATCGCGCGGGCGGATTACGGCATCGCCCCGATCGCCGCGGTGCATCCGGCGGAATACCTGGAGTTCCTGCGCGGCATCCACGCCGCCTGGACGGCGATGCCCGGCGCATCGGCGGAGGTGATGCCGAACGTGCATCCCAGCCGCATCCCGGGCCTTCGGCCGCAGTCGCCGGTGGGTCTGGCGGGCTGGCATATGGCCGACACCGCCTGCCCCATCATGGGCGACACCTGGGACGCGGCCTATGCCTCCGCCCAAACGGCGCTGACCGCGACGGAACTGGTGATGGAGGGGGAACGTGCGGCCTACGCGCTGTGCCGTCCGCCCGGCCATCACGCCTATGCCGACATGGCCGGGGGCTTCTGCTATCTCAACAACAGCGCCGTCGCGGCGCAGAGGCTGACGGCGGCCGGGCGGCGCGTGGCGATCCTCGACGTGGACGTGCACCACGGCAACGGCACCCAGGGCATCTTCTACGCCCGCGGCGACGTGCTGACCGTGTCGATCCATGCCGATCCCGCGGGCTACTATCCGTTTTTCTGGGGTCATGCGTCCGAGCGAGGGGAGGGCGCGGGCGAAGGCGCCAACCTCAACCTGCCGCTGCCCGCCGGCGCAGGCGATGCGTCGTTCCTCGGGGCCATGGCCGCCGCCGCGGCGCGGATCGAGGCCTTCGGCGCCGACGCGCTGGTGCTGGCCCTGGGTCTCGACGCCTATGCGCAGGATCCGCTGGCGCGACTGGCCGTGACCACCGAAGGCTTCGCGCGCATCGGTGCGGCGGCCGCGCGCATCGGTCTGGCCACCGTCATCGTGCAGGAGGGCGGCTACCTTTCGCCCGCGCTCGGCGACAACCTGGCGGCGGCGCTGGGCGGGTTCCAGGACGCGGGCTGAACGCCGGTTGATCCAAAGCAAGGCAGCCCCCGCCCCGGCGGGGAAAGAATGCGTGCAGAAATTCGAATGCCTGCCGAGGACCGCCGCCATGGCCATCAAAACCATCGCCTGCTTCGTCGAAGGGTCGGAGGACGCGCCCCTCCGGCTCGATCATGCCTGCCGCGTGGCCCGCGCGCTCGACGCCCATCTGACCGCCGTCGCGCTCGGCCGGCAGCCCGACATGGGCGTCTACGCCGTGCCGGGCGGAGAGATGACGGTGGACATGGCGCTGATCGACGACGCGCGGACCGTCGCGCGCGCCCGGGCCGCGGAGGCCGCCGCGCACCTGCAAATCGCCGGTCTGACCCCCGACACCCGCTGGGCCGCCAACATCGTCGCCGGGCTGGAGGAGACCGCGGCGCGCGCCGGCCGCCATGCGGATCTGACGGTGTGCGGCCCCGTCGGCGGCGACGAGCCGGAGGCGGACGTGATCGAGGCCGCCTTCGAAGGCGCGCTCTTCGGCTCCGGCCGCCCGGTGATGATCGTGCCGCGCGGTTGGCGGGGCGAAGGCGTGTGCCGGAACGTGATGGTCTGCTGGGACGGCAGCCGCGTGGCGGCCCGCGCCGCGGGCGACGCGGCGCCGTTCCTGGCCCTCGCCGAATCGGTGACCGTCGCGCTGGTGGACCCCAGGCCCGGCGACGGCCTTCTGGGCGAGGAGCCCGGCGCCGACATCGCCGCCGTGCTTGCCCGCCAGGGCGCCGCGGTGACGGTGGAGCGTCTGCCCTCCAGCGGCGCCTCGGTCGCAGACCGGCTGATGACCCGCGCCTCCGATGCGGAAGCGGACCTGATGGTCATGGGCGGCTACGGCCATTCCAAGCTGCGCGAAGCGATCTTTTCCGGCGTGTCGCGGCAGGTGTTCGAGAACCCGGTCGTGCCCGTGCTGACGGCGCATTAGGGCCCGGCCCTCAGCGCTCCGCCGGGCCGCGGCGCAGGGCGGCGCGCAGATCGGCGGGCGTGAGCGCGCCCAGGGCCAGCACCGCGGCGCCGTAGCTCGCCAGCCCGGCGCCGACCAGCGCCGCCAAGGCCGCGTAGCGCCAGACCGGCATCGCCAGCGCGTCTCGCAGCAGCCATTCCGCGCCGAGACAGACCGCGCCCATGGCCACGCTCGCGAGCGCCAGGCGCGGCAGGCGGGCGCGCAGGCGGGCGTCGCCGCGCGCCTCGTCGCCGAACCGGCGCAGCGCCGCGCGCCGCAG
>JBCBYE010000698.1:0-2351 GCA_039816075.1 Pseudomonadota bacterium
CCTGCCTGACGGCCATGGGCGCGCGCATATCGGGCGCGGGCACGTCGGAGATCGTGATCGAGGGCGTGGAGGCCCTGGGCGGCGCCACGCACCGCGTCATCGCCGATCGGATCGAGCTGGGCACCTACATGATCGCCCCGGCCATCGCCGGGGGCGAGGTGGAGCTGATCGGGGGCGGGCGCGCCCTGGTCGCGGCCCTGTGGGAGCGTCTGGAGGAGGCCGGTCTGACCCTGACCGAAACCCCGCGCGGGCTGACGGTGGCGCGCAACGGCGCGCCGCTGAGGCCCCTGCGCGTGGAGACGCAGCCCTATCCGGGCTTTCCCACCGATCTGCAGGCCCAGCTGATGGCGCTGATGACCCTGGCCGAGGGCGAGAGCGTGCTGGAGGAGCGGATCTTCGAGAACCGCTTCATGCATGCGCCGGAGCTGGCGCGCATGGGCGCCCGCATCGACGTGCGCGGCGGCGCGGCCCATGTGCAGGGCGTCGAAACGCTGCGCGGCGCGCCGGTGATGGCGACGGACCTGCGCGCCTCGGTCTCGCTGATCCTGGCCGGGCTGGCGGCGGAGGGGGAGACGGTGGTCAGCCGCGTCTACCACCTGGATCGAGGCTACGAGCGGCTGGAAGAGAAGCTGCGGGCCTGCGGCGCGCAGGTGGAGCGGCTGACGGACTGAGGGGTCTTGCCGCGCGTTTCGGCGGCCGGTCCGCCTGGACCGTGCGCGCCCCTCGGGGGGATCGACCCCCCTCGTGACGCGGCCGCGCGAAGCGCGGCTGGCCAGGTCTCGGAGGGCGGATCTTTGGGGGTGGTTTTCGCAGTTTGCTGAGAAGGCCCGGAGGCGGGCCTTCGACCCGCGTGCGGCGAGTCGCCGCCCGGCGGTCGCTGCGCCTTCGGCTTGCGCGCAACCGGAGGCGTCTCCGGCGCAGGCTGGCGGGCGGGGCGGCGCTTTTCCCAAAGGCGGCGCTCGGCGCGCCTTGCGGGCGGCGGCGGAGGCATGGCCGGCATCGGGCGAGGGCGGCGGATCGGCGCCGTCCCCCTTGCCTCCGCCGCGGCGCCTCCCCTATCTGACGTTCGCCGACCGCAGGAGGGCCGCGCCATGGACGCTCGCTTCGAAGACGCCGACGACCGGGCGCTGCGCCTGCATGCGCTCGACCGCGAGGATCTGCAGGTGGTCTCGACCCTGGTCCAGGATTCCGTGGCCAACGCGCGCGACCTGGTCTGGATGCGCAAGCGCCGGCGTTTTGCCCTGTTTCTCAACCGCTTCCGCTGGGAGGACGCCGACGCCGCCCGCCGCGCCGGCCGCCCCTACGAGCGGGTGCGCTGCGTGCTGATGGCCGAGCATGTGATGGGCGTGCGCGCCTCCGGCCTCGACCCCGGCGACGGCGAGCAGACCGTAAGCCTGCTGGGCCTGACCTTCGAGCCCTCGGACGATCCGGAGGATCCGGCCGGCCGCCTGCGCGTGCAGCTGGCCGGCGACGGGGAGATCGCCATCGACGTGGAGTATCTGGAGGTGCGCGTCGAGGATGTCTCGCGCCCCTATCTGGCGCCCACGGGCAAGCTGCCCTCGCATCCCGGCGGCTGAGCGACGCGCCCCCGTTGAGGCGCGGCCGAGGCCCGGCTACACCCGCCGGGTCCGACCGTCCGCGCCCCGAAAGGCTTCCGCCCATGCCCGTCTTGCTCGACAGCGCCGCGCCCGACTTCGAGGCCCGCCTGACCGCCCTGCTGGGCGCCAAGCGCGAGGTCACGCCGGAGGTGGACGCCGTGGCGGCGGAGATCATCGCCGACGTGCGCGCCCGCGGCGACGCGGCGGTGATCGAGCTGACCGAGCGCTTCGACCGCATTCGCCTGACGCCGGCGACGCTGCGTTTCGAGGCCGCGGAGATCGACGCCGCGGTCGCCGCCGTTCCGGAGGCGCAGGTGGAGGCGCTGCGCCTCGCCGCCGCGCGGATCGAGGCCTATCACGCCCGCCAGCGGCCCGAGGACGCGCGCTGGACGGACGAGACGGGGGCGGAGCTGGGCTGGCGCTGGACGCCGGTGGACGCCGCCGGGCTTTACGTTCCGGGCGGGCTGGCGAGCTATCCCAGCTCGCTTCTGATGAACGTGATCCCGGCCCGGGCGGCGGGGGTCGCGCGGCTTGCCGTCTGCCTGCCGACACCGGACGGCGAGGTGGATCCGCTGGTCCTGACCGCCGCGCGCATCGCGGGGGTTGACGAGGTCTATCGCATCGGGGGCGCCCAGGCCATCGCTGCGCTGGCCTACGGCACCCAGACCGTCGCGCCGGTCGACAAGATCACCGGGCCGGGCAACGCCTGGGTCGCCGCGGCCAAGCGCCAGGTCTTCGGCCAGGTGGGCATCG
>JBCBYE010000401.1:0-4587 GCA_039816075.1 Pseudomonadota bacterium
CCCCTCCACGGCGCCGTCCGGCCCGTTGGGCAGCGCGTCGAGCCCGACGTCCCAGGTTCCGCCGCAGCGATCCGCCCCGACCCCCGACAGGGTCTCGGCCGCCGCCGCGGACGCCGCCGAGGCCCAGGCCTCGGTCGCCGCATCCGCCTGAAACGCGCGGAAGGTGCGGCCCGACAGCAGCCTCGCCGCAGCCACCAGCGTCATGGGTGGAGCGTCATTGAACGGGCGTCATGCGGCCAGCGGCTCCACCTCCGCCAGGGCGCGCTCGATCAGCTCGGGCCCGGCGCCGGGCGCTCGGGCGCCCTCGCTCAGATGGCGGCGCCAGGCGCGGGCGCCGCGGCGGCCGGCGAACAGGCCCTGCATGTGCCGGGTGATGCGATGCAGCCTTTCGCCGCCCGACAGCTCCGCCTCGATGTAGGGGATCATGGCGCGCGCCGACGCCGCAGGGTCGGCGTCCGGCCCGGCCGCGCCGAAGACGCGCCGGTCCACCGCGGCCAGGATCGCGCCCGGATCGTGATAGGCCGCACGCCCGATCATCACGCCGTCGAAGCCCGCGGCCAGATGCGCCGCCGCCTCGTCCAGCGACCCCACGCCGCCGTTCAGCGACAGGTGCAGGTCCGGCCGACGCGCCGCCTGCTCGGCGACCAGCCCGTAGTCCAGGGGCGGCACGTCGCGGTTCTCCTTGGGGCTCAGCCCCTGCAGCCAGGCCTTTCGCGCATGCACGGCGAAGCGGCGCACGCCGGCGTCGGCGCAGCGGTCGAGAAAGGCCGGCAGCGCCTGCGCCGGGTCCTGGTCGTCCACGCCGATGCGGCACTTGACGGTGATCTCCGGACCGCCCTCCGCCTCCGCCGCGCGGCGCATGGCGATCAGGCAGGCGGCCACGCGCTCCGGCTCGCGCATCAGCACGGCGCCGAAGCAGCCGCCCTGCACCTTGTCCGACGGGCAGCCGACGTTGAGGTTGATCTCGTGATAGCCCCAGGCGCAGGCGATGCGCACCGCCTCGGCCAGCGTCTCGGGCTGCGACCCGCCCAGCTGCAGCGCCACGACGCCCTCGCGCGCGGGGGACCAGCGCAGCAGGCGCGCCGGCTCGCCCCGCACGATGGCGGAGGCGACGACCATCTCGGTGAAGAGCAGCGCGCGGGCCGACAGGCGCCGGTGCAGGACGCGGCAGTGCCGGTCCGTCCAGTCCATCATCGGGGCCACGGACAGCCGCGCCGCCTGGGTCGCCGGGTCGCTCACGCCTCGCTCCTCGCTGCGGGCCCTCGCCGCGGGCGGGGCGGGGGGCCGGGGTCTGGGGTCGCGGTCGGGCCCGCGGTGGGGGGCCCCGGCCGCCACAGATAAGCCGCGCCGCCGCCCCGCGCCAGCGCCGCGCCCCCTTGAGGCGCGCGGCCCCCCATGGCTTTGATGCAGGCCAACCGCCGGCGCCGCGCCGACCGGCGCCCAGGGAGGAGCTTCGCCATGACCCAACGCACCGCGCCGCGCCCCGTCGTCGACGGCTGGCTGACCGAGATCTTCGCCGCCGCCGGCCTGCCGCGCGAAGAGGCGGCCATCGTCGCCGAGAACCTCGTGCTGGCGGACCTCTCGGGCCATTTCAGCCACGGCATCGCCCGCACCGCCCGCTACGTCAGCTGGGTGGAGGAGGGGCGCATGCGCCCGGTCTGCCGGCTGGACGAGATCATGCGCTCCGGCGCGCTGGCGCTGCTGGAGGCGAACTATTCCTTCGGCCAGGTGGTCGGGGAACGGGCCATGGCGCTCGCCGCCGAGATCGCGGCCGAGCACGGCGTCTGCGTCATGGGCATCCGCCATTCCGGTCATCTGGGCCGCATCGGCCATTGGGCGGAGCGGCTGGCGGAGCGGGGCCTGTGGTCGCTGCACTGGGTGTCGGTTCCTGGCTCGCGCCTGGTCGCGCCCTTCGGCGCGGCGGCGCGGGCGCTCAGCACCAATCCGGTGGTCGTGGGCGTGCCGCGTCCGGGGGCGGAGGGGCCGTTCCTGCTGGATTTCGCGACGTCCCGCGTGGCGGAGGGCAAGGTGCTGGTGGCCCTGCAGCAGGGCAAGCCGCTGCCGACCGACGCCATGGTCGACGGCGACGGGGCGGACAGCGACGATCCGGCGTCGCTCTACGGCGAAACCGCCGCCTCGGCCGTGCCGGACCCGCGCGTCGGGGCCGGGGCGCTGCAGACCATGGGGCAGCACAAGGGCTCGGGCCTCGCGCTGGCCTGCGAGCTGCTGGCCGGGGCGCTGGTGGGCTCAGGCACCAATGCGGATGCGGACGCGCAGATCTGCAACGGCATGCTGACCATCGCCCTGGACCCGGCGCGCTTCGCCGAACCGGGCTCGCTGGCCGAGGAGGTGGAGCGCTTCGTGGCCTATGTCCGCTCCACCGCGCCGCGCGGCGAGGGCGGCGTGATGATCCCGGGCGACCCGGAGCGGGCGGAGCGGGCCCGCGGAGAGGCCGAGGGCGTGATCCTCGGCGACGGGCTCTACGGCTCGCTGGCGGAAACCAGCGGCCGCCTGAACGTCCCCGTCCCCCCGTCCCTCGTGGCCTGAGCCGACCGCCCGGCCCCGACGCGGGAGGCCCCGGATCAGGTCCGGGGCGCCGGTCTCAAGCCGCGTCGCGGCGCGACGACCTCTGCGGCCTGGACAGGCCGGGGCGTCGAACGGGCCGAGGCTCGCCCGGCGAAGGCGCAGCGACCGCCGAAGGCGGCTCGGCCCTGCGGCCCCGCCGGACGTGTCGTCGACCGCTGGGCGTCGACCGCCCGCGAACGTTCGCCAGGGCCCGCCCCCGCAGACCCCCGCGGCAAAAGCGCATCCCGGAAAACGCCGGAACCCACGCCGCAGGTTCCGCAGACCCCCGCCGCGGGCGTCCCCTCCCCCCGCCGGGGGGAGGGACAGGGAGGGGGGCCGGCGGTCACGCGCGCGCAGCGCTCCGCTTGGCGCCCCGCCCGCGCCGGTCTACCCCTGGGCGGCCATGTATCGCCCGCCCGCGCCCCTCCCCCGTTCGCCCGTCGGCGCCCTCGTCCACCATGTGCTGGATCGGGAGCGGGACCTGCTCACCCTGCTGCCGCGCGACGCCTACCGCCGCCGGGTGGGGCGCCTCGGTCGCTCCCGCCGCACGATCCTGCTGGTCAACGATCCGGCGGCGGTACGCGAGGTGATGATCGACCGCGCCGACGCCTTTCCGAAGAACGACCTCTTCGACGGCGCCCTGTCGCCCCTGGTGCGCGACAGCGTGTTCAACTCCCACGGCGACCGCTGGCGCCACCAGCGGGCGCTGATCGAGCCGGCCTTCGCCCACATGCACGTGCGCCGCGCGTTCGAGGCCATGTCCGCCGCCTGCGACGACGCCGAAACCCGCCTCGACGCCGCGGCGGCGGCGGGCCGGCCCGTCGCCCTCGACGCCGCCATGAGCCGCGTGACCGCCGACGTCGTCTTTCGCGCCCTCTTCTCCGAAAGCCTCGAATCCGACGCCGCACGCGACATTTTCGAGGCCTTCGCCGAGTATCAGGCCACCGTGGCGCAGATCTCGCCCGCGCGCCTGATCCTCGGCCGGCCCTTCGCCACGCCCCCCGCGCCCGAGGCCTGCCGCGCCGCCTGCGAGCGCATCCGCGCCCGCCTGCGCGACTGGATCGCCGAGCGGCTGGAGGCCCCCGCGCGCGAGGACATCGTCGGCGCCCTCATCGCCGCGCGCCACCCGCAGACCGGCGCGCGCTTCGACCTCGAAGAGCTCGTGGATCAGATCGGCGTCTTCTTCCTGGCGGGGCACGAGACCACGGCCGGGGCCCTGACCTGGGCGCTCTTCATGCTCAGCCAGGATCCCGCCCCGGCCGAGCGCCTGCGCGCCGAGACGCACGACGCCGCCGGCGACGGAACCGTGACCCTCGACCACGTCAAGCGCCTGAATCGGGCCCGCGCCGCCTTCCGCGAAGCCATGCGCCTCTATCCGCCCCTGCCCTTCCTGCCCCGCATCGCCCTGGAGGCGACGCGGATCGCCGGCGCCCGCGTGCCGCGCGGCGCCATGATCATGATCGCGCCCTGGACCCTGCATCGCTGCGAGGACCTCTGGCCGGCGTCGGACCGCTTCGACCCCGACCGCTTCCTGCCCGAGCGGGAGCGCGGCATCGAGAAGGGCGCCTATCTGCCCTTCGGCCTGGGCCCGCGCCTGTGCGTGGGCGCCGCCTTCGCGACCATCGAGGCGACGATGATCCTCGCCCGCCTCATGCGCCGCTACGACTGGCGGGCTCAGGCGCCGGAGCGGGTGCGCCCGCTCGTCCGCCTGACGCTGCGGCCCGCGGAACCGATCCTGATGCGGCTGCGGCGACGCAGCTGAGCGGAGCGCTGCGCGCGCACGACCGCCAGCCCCCCTCCCTGTCCCTCCCCCCGGCGGGGGGAGGGGAGCGTTTGGCGGGCCGACCCCGTCGGATCGGCGGCGGCGCGTTTGGTCTCCGGGGAGGTCGCAAAGGGCCGAGACCGCCTCGGGACGGCCGTCCGCGCAACCGTCGGCGCCACCGTCGCCGCCTGGCCTCGCCGGCGCAGGCTGGAGGGCGGGCCGACGCTCTTGCCGCAAGGCAAGGCGTTCGGGGCGGCCGG
>JBCBYE010000820.1:0-1764 GCA_039816075.1 Pseudomonadota bacterium
CTCAACTTGGAGCGACCCCGACCCATGACGCCCAGCCAGATGAACCCAGCAACGCAACTCATGCCGAACCTTGGGGACAGCCTTCCGAAACCCGAAGCGACGCCGCCCCCTCACCCCCCAGCCGCATGAACCGGGCAACGCACATCACGCAGGCCTTCCGAACGGAACCGCGGCCTCCGCAAGCAACCCCATCCCGTCACGCCCGGTCCGCCGAACGCCGCGCTGCGACCCGCGGTCAGGCGACCAGGGCGCGCAGCAGCGACATCGCGCCGTCCGCCGGCGCATCGACGGCGCCGTGCACCATCTTCCGCGCGATGACCGCATGCCGTCCGTCGATGAAGCGCATGCCCACCGCATCATCGCTGCGTCCGGGGATCGGCGCGTCGACGATGATCCGCATGTTGAAGTGGCGCGGATCCGCCTCCAGCCGCACCAGCAGGGGCTGCAGCGCCTCGCTCGGCCCCTCCAGCACCTGACAGAACAGGCTCTCGTCATGATAAAGCGTCGAGGAGATGCCCGCCGCCTCGTTCCGCCGCAGGCCCTGACGCGCGATGTCGATCAGCTCGGGTCCCCATCCGCCGATCAAGGAACGACTGCGGTACATGATCTGGCGGAGCATCGCGGCGGTCCCTCGTTCTGACGGTCGCGGCCGATCGCCGCTTGGGGTTCGACCGGCAATCTGACCTCGGATGGTGAACGAGGGGTTTATGACTATTCGAAAAAAGCTCAGCCGTCCGCCCGGATGCGCGCATTGCTCGGATCGTAGGGGCTGTCCTCCACCACCTCGGCGTCCCACAGCGCATCCATGATCCGGCATTGCAGCTTGGTCCCCGGCGTCGACAGCGCCGGCGGGACGTAGCCCAGCCCGATCTGCGTCCCCAGCGCCACGGACCAGCCGCCCGAGGTGAGCCGGCCCACGCAGTCGCCGCCCGACAGCAGCGACTCGCGCCCCCAGGGGTCCGCATCGTCCGGCCCGTGGATCTTCACCGTCACGCACTTGGCGCGGATGCCCAGCGCCTCCATCGCCGCCTTGCCGCGGAACTCCTTGCTCAGGTCCACGAAGCGGTCCAGCCCGCTTTCGAGCGGAGAGGCGTCGCGGCCGAGGTCGGACCCGAAGGCGCGATAGCTCTTCTCCTGCCGCAGCCAGTTCTGCGCGCGGGCGCCGAACATCCGCAGCCCATGGCCCTCGCCCGCCTTCAGCAGGCCGTCGAGCAGGTGGGCCTGCATCTCCATCGGGTGGTGCAGCTCCCACCCCAGCTCGCCGGTATAGGCGACGCGGATGGCGCGCACCGGCACCATGCCCAGATCGATGGTCCGCATCGACAGCCAGGGAAAGCGCTTGGCGCCCAGCGCCGTGGCGGGATCGGCGTCGACGATCAGCTCGCGCAGCACGTCGCGGGACTTCGGCCCGGCGATGGCCAGAACGCCCCATTGCGAGGTCACGTCCTGCACCTCGATCCAGCCCAGGGCGTCGCGATGCCGGGCCGCCTCCTTCTCGAAGAAATCGAGGTCGTAGGCCTGCGCGGCGCCGGCGGTGACCACGTAGAAATCATCCTCGGCCAGGCGCACGATCGTCGCCTCGGTCCGCACGGTTCCGGCCACGGTCAGCGCGTAGGTCAGGTTGATGCGCCCCACCTTGGGCAGCTTGTTGCAGGTCAGCCGGTCGAGGAACGCGGCCGCGCCGGGTCCGCGCACGCGCGTCTTGGCGAAGGGCGTCGCATCGAACAGGCCGACGCCCTCGCGCACCGCCCGCGCCTCCGCCTC